>NZ_JBEYXP010000017.1:0-190801 GCF_040704615.1 Streptomyces sp. NPDC046862
TTCTCAAGGAACGGACGCTTCCTTTGTACTCACCCGAGAGACTCTCTCGTGGCTTTCCTCCGGGCGCTTCCCTTCGGTGTTTCCGACTCTATCAGTGTTTTTCCGTCTCTCTGACCACCGTCCTGCGGACATGCAGGAGGACCCAGAGAAGGATCTGACAAGTTGGGTGCTGCCGGACTGGAACACTTGATCGTGTCGCTCGGCCCCAGGCAGGTGTACGACTCTACAACCGGGTCCGGAGCGGGCGCAAATCGATTACGCGGGGTCCCACGGCCGCCACCCCGTACGTCTCACGCGGAACCGGCAGTTCATATGACATACCCTGCTCCCCAGTGCGCCGTCCGGGACAGGCAGTGACGGCCCATATGAATCTCCCCTGGGAGGCTTCCCATGACCACCGTGACGTCCCCCCTAGCCGGGCGGGCCATCGGACTCGCCGCGGTACCCGACCCCGTCTTCTCGGGAGCGATGGTTGGACCCGGTACAGCAATCGACCCCGTGCGGGAGGCCTCCGAGGCCGTCGCTCCCGTGGACGGGGTCATCGTCTCTCTCCACCCGCACGCATTCGTCGTGGTCGACAGTGACGGCCACGGCGTGCTCACACACCTCGGCATCGACACCGTGCAGCTCAACGGTGAGGGCTTCGAGCTGCTCGTCACCAAGGGCGACACCGTGACGCGCGGCCAGGCCGTGATCCGCTGGAACCCTTCCGCCGTCGAGGCTGCGGGCAAGTCTCCGATCTGCCCGATCGTGGCGCTCGAGGCCACGGCCGACTCTCTCACCGGCCTCCGCGTCGAAGGGGACGTCAAGGCCGGCGACGAACTCTTCGGCTGGCAGTGACAGCGGCGCCGTACGAGACGGCGAGTCGGACAACCACCGCGGCGGTGGGACCCGCCGCACTATCGGAGACCGGTGAGATGGAAACAACGCTGAGGGGCGTCGGCGTGAGCCACGGTGTGGCGATCGGCGAGGTTCGGCATATGGGAACGGCGGTACTGGAGCCGCCCGCGAAGCAGATACCGACGGAGGACGCGGAGCGCGAGCAGGGTCGCGCCCGCAAGGCCGTGGAAGCCGTGGCGGCCGATCTGATGGCGCGCGGCAACCTGGCGGGCGGCGAGGCCCAGGCGGTGCTCGAGGCCCAGGCCATGATGGCGCAGGATCCCGAGTTGATGGCGGATGTGGAGCGCCGTATCGCGGTCGGCAGCACTGCCGAGCGTGCCGTGTACGACGCGTTCGCCGCGTACCGTGCGCTGCTCGCGGGTGCCGGTGAGTATCTTGCGGGTCGCGTGGCCGACCTGGACGACGTGCGGAACCGTATCGTCGCCCGGCTCCTCGGGGTGCCCATGCCTGGTGTGCCGGACAGCGACGAGCCGTACGTTCTTATTGCGCGTGATCTGGCGCCGGCCGACACCGCGCTGCTGGATCCGACGCTCGTGCTCGGTTTCGTCACCGAGGAGGGCGGGCCGACCAGCCACAGTGCGATTCTGGCTAGGGCGCTCGGGGTACCGGCGGTCGTCGCTCTGCCCGGTGCCGGTGAACTGGCCGAGGGCACGGTGATAGCTGTGGACGGCAGCACGGGTGAGATCTTCGTGGAGCCGAGTGCGGAGAGGAAGGCCGAGTTGGAGGCGGCTGCGGCCGAGCGCAAGGCGGCGCTGGCCGCTTCGACCGGCCCGGGTGCCACCTCTGACGGGCACAAGGTGCCGCTGCTGGCCAACGTGGGCGGGCCCGCCGATGTGCCGGCCGCCCTTGAGGCCGGGGCGGAGGGTGTGGGCCTCTTCCGTACCGAGTTCCTCTTCCTGGACGACAGCAAGAATGCGCCGTCGGAGGAGAAGCAATTCGAGGCGTACCGGCAGGTGCTCGAGGCGTTCCCCGAGGGCCGTGTCGTGGTGCGTGTGCTGGACGCGGGTGCGGACAAGCCTCTGGACTTCCTGACGCCGGCCGACGAGCCGAACCCGGCGCTGGGTGTGCGGGGGCTTCGGACTCTCCTCGACCACCCCGAGGTTCTGCGGACGCAGCTCGCCGCTCTGGCGAGGGCCGCGGAGGGGCTGCCCGTCTATCTGGAGGTCATGGCTCCGATGGTGGCGGACCGTACGGACGCCAAGGCGTTCGCGGACGCGTGCCGTGCGGCCGGGCTGCGGGCGAAGTTCGGTGCCATGGTGGAGATCCCTTCGGCGGCGCTGCGGGCGCGGTCGATCCTGCAGGAGGTCGAGTTCCTTTCGCTGGGGACCAACGACCTCGCCCAGTACACGTTCGCCGCGGACCGTCAGGTGGGCGCGGTGTCCCGGCTGCAGGACCCGTGGCAGCCCGCGTTGCTCGACCTGGTGGCGCTGTCCGCCGAGGCGGCGAAGGCCGAGGGCAAGAGCTGCGGTGTCTGTGGTGAGGCGGCGTCCGACCCGCTGCTGGCGTGTGTGCTGACCGGTCTGGGTGTCACCTCCCTGTCGATGGGCGCCGCGTCCATTCCTTATGTGCGGGCGACGCTGGCGAAGTACACGCTGGCGCAGTGCGAGCGTGCCGCGGCCGCGGCGCGTGCGGCGGACACCGCTGAGGAGGCGCGCAACGCGGCTCAGGCGGTGCTGTCCGGCGAGTGACACCGGCCTACGCTGCGCACCCGCCGACATGATCGGTGGTGGTCCAGGGGCGCTCCACGTTCGAGTGGAGCGCCCCTGGCGTGTTCAGTGGGTGTGGCCTCCCCTCGTCGTGTCCGTGTCGCCGAGGTCGGGTGGGGCGCAGTAGTCGACGCCGGATTCTGGGGAGACGAGGTCGCCGGATTCGATGTCCGTGCAGTAGGCGTCGAAGACCTCGCCGGCAGTCAGGGGCTCGAGTCCCTCGCCGCGCAGACGCCAGCCGTAGACGCGGTCGGTCGTCGTGTCGGGGGCGGTGGTGCGCATGACGAGGCCGCCGGCGGTCCGGGTGGCGAAGCCGACGGCCAGGATCGTGGTGAACTCGAGGCCTTCGGTTTCGTCGAGGTGGATGGTGCCGTCGGGCTTCTCCTGTGCCCACAGGGCGGCGACGAGTGGTTCGGGGGTGGCCGAGACGCTGCACACCAGGTGGCGTTCTCCCGGTCCCGCGGTGTCGAGGATGCGGGCGAGGAGATCCGTGGCCCGGAGGAAAGCGGCTCGCCCGATGTCCTCGCCGCAGGACGCGCAGGCGCCGATGCCGGCCAGGAGTGTGGTCGCGTAGTGCCATGTGGCCTGTCGGACGGCTTCGTCGACGAGGTCGGGCACGAGTGCGTCGAGGGGCTGCCCTTGGTAGGGGACGCTGGGGCCCAGGGCGGCCAGTTCGGCGGTGTAGCGGGTGCGGCTGGTCGGGGCGTCGGGGTCCAGACCGGTCTCGGCGCAGTACTCCGCGTACTCCTGGGGGTCGAAGAGGGCGACCGTGGTGTGGCTGCCCTGGGACGCGAGTGTCCTGAGCAGTGCCTCGACTTGGCGGAGATAGGTCGCGTGGTCGTCGAAGGTGAAGGTGCGGTAGCGGCGCATCGCCGTGAAGTCGTGCTCGTCCGTGAGCAGGCCGATGGTGCCGGCGATCTCGCGGCGCAGGACGCGTCGCATGGTCTGGTGCCGGGTGTAGGTCATTGTTCCCCCTGTGCGCAGTCGATCAATGCTCACTCACAGTAACCGGCGGCACTGACAACGCCCGTCGGGCAGGGGGAAGAAGGGTGGCGTGGGTCAGGCGCGTTTTCGGGCCAGGTCTTCGTAGAAGCGCAGCAGGTCGAGGTTGTCGATGGAGCCGGGGTTGACCGCCTTCTCCAGTGGGGTGCCCTGGAGGAGGCGTTTGACCGGGACCTCGATGCGTTTGCCGGTCAGTGTGTGGGGGACTCCGGGGACCTCGATGACCTCGTCGGGGACGTGGCGCGGGGAGAGCTGTTCGCGGATGCTCTGTTTGATGCGGTTCAGGAGGGTCTCGTCGAGGACGGCTCCGGGGGCGAGGTGGACGAAGAGGGGCATCCAGTAGCCGCCGTCGGGCTGTTCGATGCCGATGACGAGGGATTCCTTGATCTCGGGGAGCCTCTCGACGGCTTCGTAGATGTCGGCCGAGCCCATGCGGACGCCTTGGCGGTTGAGGGTGGAGTCGGAGCGGCCGTGGATCACGACGGAGCCGCGTGAGGTGACGGTGATCCAGTCGCCGTGGCGCCAGACTCCGGGGTAGGTGTCGAAGTAGCTGTCGTGGTAGCGGGTGCCGTCGGGGTCGTTCCAGAAGTGGATCGGCATGGACGGCATGGGGTTGGTGACGACGAGTTCGCCGACTTCGTCGGTGAGGGGTTTGCCGCTGGGGTCCCAGGACTGGAGGTCGGTGCCGAGGCCTGGGGCCTGGAGTTCGCCGATGTGGACGGGGAGCGTGGGGGCGGCTCCGGCGAAACAGGAGCACACGTCGGTGCCGCCGCTGACGGAGGCGATCCACAGGTCTGCTCCGGCCTCCGCGAACTCGTCGTGCAGCCAGCGGAACCCGTCCGGGGGCAGCGGCGAGCCTGTGGTGCCGACGCACTGAACGCGGGTGAGGTCGTAGTCGCGCGCGGGGTGGACGCCGGCCTTGCGGCAGGCCATGACGTATGCCGCGGAGGTGCCGAAGAGGGTGGCTCCGGTGCGTTCGGCGACGCGCCATTGGGCGCCTGTGTCCGGGTATCCGGGGCTGCCGTCGTACAGGACGATCGTGGTGCCGGTGAGCAGGCCGGAGACGAGGAAGTTCCACATCATCCAGCCGGTGGACGTGTACCAGAAGAAGCGGTCCTCGGGGCCCAGGTCGCAGTGGAGGCCGAGCTGTTTGAGGTGCTCGACCAGGATGCCGCCCTGGGACTGGACGATGGCCTTGGGAAGGCCGGTGGTGCCGGAGGAGTACAGGACCCACAAGGGGTGGTCGAACGGAACCTGTTCGAAGACCGGTTCCACGTCGGCGGAGGTGAGCGCGGACCACTCCAGGGCGCCGTCCGGGGCTTCGGTGCCCAGGAGCGGGATGTGGACGACGGCGCGCAGGGTGGGCAGTTCGCGGCGGAGTTCGGCGACGGTGTCGCGGCGGTCGTGCTCCTTGCCGCCGTAGCGGTAGCCGTCGACGGTGAACAGGACGACCGGTTCGACCTGCTGGAAGCGGTCGAGGACGCTTCGGGCGCCGAAGTCGGGTGCGCAGGAGGTCCAGACGCCTCCGACGGCGGCCGTGGCGAGGAGGGCGACGACGGCCTGGGGAACGTTCGGGAGGTAACCGCTGACGCGGTCGCCGGGGCGTACGCCGAGGGTGCGCAGCTCGGCGGCGAGGGAGGCGACCTGCCGGCGGAGTTCGGCCCAGGTCACCGGGCGCGGCTCGTGGGTCTCGTCGACGTGCAGGAGGGCCGGCTCGTCCGTGCGGGTGGCCGCGGCGCGGAGGGCGTGTTCGGCGTAGTTGAGGGTCGCTCCGGGGAACCACTGGGCGCCCGGCATGCTGCGATCGCCCAGCACGCGCGTGTAAGGAGTGGAGAACCGTACGTCGAACCACTCGGTGACAGCCTTCCAGAATGTCTCGAGTTCGTCGACGGACCAGCGGTGCAGGGTCGCGTATCCGCCCTGGGCCGGGGCGCCGTGGTGCTCGGCGGCCCATGCCTGGAACTTCGTGATCTGTGCCCGGGCGATGCGTTCCTGATCGGGCTGCCAGAGCGGTGCGGCGTTCGCTGAGGTCATGGGGCTGCTCCCGGGGCTCTGCGCGTCGTGTGCGGCTGTCGCGCACGGGCTGGGGTGTGCGCGTACGCGGCTGACACGGACGATGCCATGTGATCGACTTCTACACCAGGGTGCGCCGCACATGGTCGGCGCCGTGAAGATGTGCCCTCACCACGGGTGAACGGCAGTTGAACGACTCACCACGATGGGTGAGTCAGTGGCAGGGTGAGCAGCATGAACGGTCGTGACCTGGTGCGTTCGGTGAAGGCGGTCGGTTCGGCGGGGGCAGCGCAGGGTTTGCGCGCCGTGCGGGCCGCGTGGCGGAGGCGGCGTGCCGATGCCGCGGGGCTGCCCGAGCGGGGAGCCGAGCGGGCGAGGGTGCCCGGGCCCGTGCGGGAGGTGGAGCCGGGGCCCGGTGGTGGGGTCGTCCGGTTCGCGCGGTCCGAGCTGCGGGTCACGGTCACCACGGGCGGGGCCGTGTTCTGGGGCTGGGACGGCGCGGAACCGGAGCCCTCGTACGCGCTCGCGGACCGGTGCCCGGAGCCTGATCCGCGGGCCGTCCTGGAGCCGGACAAGGACGGTGCGTGGCGGGTGGTGGCGGAGCGCGTCACGGTCGTCGTGTCGCGGCACGGGGCCATCGAGGTGCAGACGCCCGGCGGGGTGCTCCTGCGGCGGGAGCTGCCGCCCCGCTGGTGGGAGCCGGCCGCCGGGGGCGGGGCGCGCTGGATGCAGCGTTCCGAGGTGTCGGCCGACGCGCGGTTCTTCGGTCTGGGCGGGCGCGCGTCGGGGTCTCGGCTGCGTGACGGAACGTACCGCTTGTGGAACACCGACCCCGGACACACGTTCGTTCCTGGTGATGATCCGCTGTACATCACCATGCCGGTGCAGATGGTGGTGGCCGACGCCGGCACGCACCTGGTGTTCCACGACACCTCGTGGGACGGCACGGTGGTGTTGCGGGAGGGTGAGGAGGGCGCCGGTTCCGGGCACGACCGGGCCGGGACGAGCGAGCTGCGCGTGGACGGCGGCCCGCTGCGCTGCTGGATGACGGTGGGCACCCCCGCGCGCGTGCTCCACACCTGGGCGACGCTCACCGGGGCGCCCGCCGTGCCGCCCGCGTGGGCGCTGGGGCACCATCATGCGCGGTGGGGCTTCGGCAGTGAGCAGGAGGTGCGGCGGATCGTCGCGGGTTACCAGGAGCACGATCTGCCGCTGGACGCGGTCCATCTGGACATCGACCACTACGACGAGCACCAGGTGTTCACGGTCGACAAGGAGCAGTTCCCGAAGCTGCCTGTGCTGGCCGAGGAGCTGCGCCGGGACGGGATCCGGCTGGTGTCGATCGTCGATCCGGCGGTGAAGGCCGAGCCGGGCAACGCGGTGTACGACAGCGGAACGGCCGAGGACGCGTTCGTGCGGGACGCGGCGGGCCGGCCCGTGGAGGGCGTCGTGTGGGCCGGGGAGTCGGTGTACCCGGACTTCACGCGCGCGCGTGTGCGCGAGTGGTGGGGCGGGCTGTACGAGGAGCGGCTGGCGCAGGGGTTCGCGGGGTTCTGGCACGACATGAACGAGCCCACGTCGTTCACGGCCTTCGGGGAGAACACGTTGCCCCGGTCCGCGCGGCACGATCTGGACGGCCGGGGCGGTGATCACCGGGAGGCGCACAACGTGTACGCGCTCTGCATGGCCCGGGCCGGGTACGAGGGCCTGCTGAGGCTCGTCCCCAAGGAGCGGCCGTTCGTCTTCTCGCGCTCCGGGTGGGCCGGCATGCAGCGCTACGGGGGCACCTGGTCGGGGGACGTGGCGACGGGCTGGCCCGGGCTGCGGGCGTCGCTGTCCCTGGTGATGGGGCTGGGGCTGTGCGGGGTGCCGTATTCGGGTCCTGATGTCGGTGGTTTCGACGGGAGTCCGTCCGCGGAGCTGTATCTGCGGTGGTTCCAGCTGGGCGCGTATCTGCCGCTGTTCCGTACGCACGCGAGTCTGCGGGCGGGGCGCCGGGAGCCGTGGGAGTTCGGCGAGGAGGTACTGGCCCACGCGCGCGTGGCGCTCGTCGAGCGGCGGCGTCTGCTGCCGTACTTCATGACGCTGGCGCATCTGGCACGGCGTACGGGGGCGCCGTATGTGCGGCCGGTGTGGTGGGGCGCGCCCGAGGACCGGGCGCTGCGTGACTGTGAGGACGCCTTCCTGCTCGGTGACGGTCTCCTGGTGGCGCCGGTGCTGAACCCGGGGGCCGACCGGCGCGCGGTGCAGCTGCCGCGGGGGCGCTGGTACGACACGGTGACCGAGGAGGCGTACGAGGGACCGGGGCAGGTGCTGGTCGAGGCCCCTCTGTCGCGGATCCCGGTGTTCGCGCGAGCGGGTGCCGTCCTTCCCGTCCGGGGCGCCGACGGCGGCCTGGAGCTGGAGGCGTGGGCGCCGGAGCACGGGCGGGCCGGGGGTGGGCTGGTGGTGGCCGACGCGGGCGACGGCTGGGACGAGCCCGAGGTCGAACGGTATGTGCCGCGCTGGAAGAAGCGGCGGGTGGTCGTGGAGCGGGAGGGGAACCGCGGACGGGGCGAGCCCCCGTACCCGGTGCGGGTGCGCGGGCTCGCCGGGTCGTGACTCAGACGTAGCGGCCCTCGAAGAACGCCTGGACCGCCAGTGTGTGCAGCGGGAAGGCGAGTTCGGCCGGCCTGTGCAGCAGGTGCCAGCCCTCCGTCTCGTCCGTGGCGGCGGACGGAGGGAGGCCGGCGGCCGGGCGCTCCGGGAGGAGCCCGAAGAGGAGCAGGTGGCCGTCGGGTGAGCTCATCGCGTCGGCGAGGCGGACATCCCGCTCGAGGGCGTCGATACCCGTCTCCTCCTTGAGCTCGCGGACGACGGCGCCGCGCCAGTCCTCGCGTTGATCGATGAACCCTCCGGGCAGGGCGATGCCCCCGCGCGCGGGGGCGATGGTTCGGGTGATGACGACCAGGGCGGTGCCTTTGGTGTCGTACACGGGCTGCAGCGCCACCGCGACGGGCAGCGGGTTGCGGTAAGCGACCGTGTGGCAGGCCGGGCAGGTGCGGGGCCAGCCGGAGACGCCCTCTCCGTAGGGCGCTCCGCAGCTCGAACAGTGGGAGTCCGGTGCGGAGTTGACGTTGGGGTGCTGAGTTGCGGACACGCGGCGGACTGTATCCGATCACGTTGAGGGCGTCTCCTGCGGGCGGCTCAATGTGCGTGGGTGAGGGATTTCGCGGTCACCGGGAAGTCGAAGTAGGTGTCCGGGTAGGACTCCGGCTTGTACGTGAAGTGCCACCATTCCTCGGGCAGGTTCACGAATCCGAGGGCTTCGAGGGTGTCTTTGAGGAGCTGCCGGTTGGCGCGTTGTGTGCCGGTGATCCGTGGGTCGTCCGTGTGGGAGAGGGTGTCGAAGCAGTCGTACCCCGTGCCCATGTCCACGGAGTTGTCGGGAAAACGCTCGCTCCGAGGGGCGTAGCAGGGCACCAGGGGCTCCCCCGGGTGGTACGGGCGGGTCGGCCTGGCGGGGAGTTCCACGAGTGTGAGGTCCATGGTCGAGCCACGGCTGTGGCCGGACTTCTCCGCGATGTAGCCGTCGGTGAACAGGCGGGTCTTGTCGACCTGGGGGTAGAACTCGGTTTTCATCAGCTGGTCGTCGAGGTCCTTGGCCCAGCGGACGAAGTGGTCCACTGCGCGCTGGGGCCGGTAGCAGTCGTACACCTTGAGCGTGTAGCCCCGCTTCAGGAGCTTCGTCTGGGCCTTGTGGAGTGCTTCGGCGGCGGGGCGGGTGAGGATGCACGTCGGCTGCTCGTAGCCGTCGACGCGCTCGCCCACGAAGTTGTGCCGGGTGAAGTAGCGGATGTCCTGGAGGATGGTCGGGTCGACGGTTCCGAGGGCGACGAAGTCCTTGGGGGCCTTGGGTTCGGATGCCGTGCGTTCGGGTGCCGCCTGGGCCGTGGTGGCCGTCAGTGTCAGGGCGAGCAAGGACATGGCGGCGGCGAGCAGGGGGCGCAACCTTACCGTGGGTCTCCTCATGCCCATCCATGTACCAGCCGACGGGGTTTTCCGACAGATGGCCTTGCGCGGAGGGCGCACGCCCGTTGTGCGTACAGCACGGTCGTGTGCTCTCGCGGGTGGTACGGCCCTGTGGGACGGTGGCGGTACCTGGCACGTCTGCGGAGGTCGGATCGATCATGAGCGTCCCACCGGAGCACACTCCCGATGCCGAACAGCTGGCAGAGGAGATCGTCTCGGGCCTTCGTGCGGCGCTGGAGGTCTTCACCGTCGACGTCGGTGTCCGCCGCGGTCTGTACGAGGCGCTGGCCTCGCACGGCCCCATGACGCCCCGCGACCTGTCCAAGACGTCGGGTGTCCACGCCCGGTACGCGCGCGAGTGGCTGGAGCAGCAGGCGGTGGCCGGCATCCTGACCGCCTCCGGGCCTGCCGGAGGCGACGGCTACGAGCGGCTCTTCGCGTTGCCCGCCGAGCACCGGCGCGTGCTGGTGGACCGGGACGACCCGCTGTATCTGGCCACGGGCCCCCAGTTCGTCGTCTCCCTCGCCGAGACCCTGCCCGAGCTGCTGGAGGCCTTCGCCACGGGCGCCGGCGTGCCGTACGAGCGCTACGGCCGGGGAACCCGCGAGGGCATCGCGGGGCTGAACCGGCCCATGTACCGGCCCGGGACGGTCGGATCCTGGATCGCCGCCATGCCGGATGTCCACCGGCGGCTCGCAGACGGCCCCCGCGCGCGGGTGCTCGATCTCGGCTGTGGGCTGGGCTGGTCGACGATGGCGTTGGCCCGCGCGTTCCCCGGTGCCCGGCTCACCGGCGTCGATCTGGACGCCGCCTCCGTGGACGAGGCGCGGCGCAACGTCCGGGAGGCTGGTCTGGACGATCGGGTGGCGTTCGCTCGCACGGACGCGGCCGGGATCGACATGGACGGTTCCGTGGACCTGGTCACCGTGTTCGAGGCGCTGCACGACATGGCCGATCCGGTGCGGGTGCTGGCCTCGGTGCGCCGGCTCCTGGCGCCCTCGGGTGCGGTGCTGATCGCGGACGAGAAGGTGAGCGAGGAGTTCACCGCCCCGGGCCCGGAACTGGACCGGATCAACTACGCCTTCAGTGTGCTGCACTGCCTGCCCGCGACCCGCGCGGAGGACGCCAAGGTGGAGGCCGGCACCGTCCTGCGGCCGGACACGGTACGCGCGTACGCGCGGGAGGCCGGGTACGGCAGTGTCGAGGTGCTGGACGTCGAGCACGAGTTGTGGCGCTTCTACCGGCTCAGTGTCTGATCCGCGGGCTACAGCGCCTGCGCCGCCGCCCGCCCCGTCGCGGACGGCGCGGAGGGACGGCCGGAACCACCCCCGTGGGCCCCGGCCGTCCCTCCTGATACTCCGACGCCGTTGAGGCGCGGTTGGTTCGCCGGGACGCCTGCCTAATTACGGTTGCCCATGGCACACTTCTGACGTTCCGTCAGATCCGGGCGTGGGAGGGGCTTTGGCGCGTACACGCACACCCGTTGTCTCGGGATGGTTCACCGGGGAGGGTGACGCCTTCCGACTCCTCGGCACACGCTGCTCGGCGTGCGCCTCGGTCTTCTTCCCGCGCGAGGACACCCACTGCCGCAATCCGGGATGCGGCGGAGGTGACATGGAAGAGGTGCCGCTGTCGCGACGCGGGCACGTGTGGTCCTACACGGACGGGCGCTACCGGCCTCCGTCACCCTACGTGTCCGATCCGGAACTTCCGTGGGAGCCTCGCACGTTGATCGCTGTGGAACTGGCCGCCGAGCGTCTGGTGCTGCTCGGGCAGGCTGCTCACGGGGTCACCGTCGCCGATCTGACGGTGGGTATGGAGGTGGAGGTCGTCCCTGGCGTGCTCAGTGAGGACGCGGAGACGACCTGGACGACGTGGCACTGGCGGCCGACGGGAACACGGGGGTGACGGCATGACGGGCGGGACGACGGGCGACGTGGCGGTCCTCGGCGCGGGCATGCACCCGTGGGGCAAGTGGGGCAGGAGCTTCGTCGAGTACGGGACGGTGGCCGCGCGCGCGGCGCTCACCGACGCGGGCGTCGACTGGCGGGAGGTCGGCTCGATCGTCGGCGCGGACACGGTGCGTGGCGGCTATCCGGGGTACGTGGCGGGGGCGACGTTCGCGAAGGCCCTGGGCTGGCAGGGGGCCCGTGTCACGAGCGTGTACGCGGCGTGCGCGTCCGGGGCGCAGGCCATAGCCACGGCACGGGCGCAGATCCTCGCGGGCCTGGCGGACGTCGTCCTGGTGGTGGGGGCCGACGCCGCGCCCAAGGGGTTCTTCCGGCCCGCCGGTGGGGACCGGCCCGACGATCCCGACTGGCTGCGCTTCCGCGTTCTGGGAGCGACGAACCCGACGTACTTCGGGCTGTACGCGCGCCGGCGGATGGCCGTGCACGGGGACACGGTGGACGACTTCGCGCAGGTCAAGGTGAAGAACGCCGCCTCGGGCGCGCTGAATCCCTACGCCCGCTATCGCAAGCGGGTCACCACCGAGGAGGTCGCCGCCTCCGCGGTGGTCGCCGATCCGCTGCGGTTGCTCGACATCTGCGCTACCTCGGACGGAGCCGCTGCGCTGGTCCTGTCCAGCATGGACTTCGCCCGCCGTCACGGGGCGGCCGACGCCGTACGGATCCGGGCGGTGTCCACGGTGACGCCGCGCTACCCCACCACGGTGCTGGACCTGCCGGACATCGCGACGGACTCGGCGGTCGCGGTGGAGCCCGTGCCCGAGACCTTTCGGGCGTCCATCGCGCGCACGGCCTATGAGGAAGCGGGGCTCGGGCCCGAGGACCTGTCGCTGGCCGAGGTGTACGACCTGTCCACGGCACTGGAGTTGCAGTGGTACGAGGACCTCGGGCTGTGCGGCGCGGGTGAGGCGGCGAAGCTGCTGCGGGAGGGCGCGACGGCCCCGGGCGGACGCATACCGGTGAACGTCAGCGGCGGGCTGGCCTCGTTCGGAGAGGCGGTTCCGGCGCAGGCGATCGCCCAGGTCTGCGAGGTGACCTGGCAGTTGCGGGGCGACGCCGGTGACCGGCAGATCGAGGGCGCCCGGGTGGGGATCACCGCGAACCAGGGACTGTTCGGGCACGGGTCGTCGGTGATCGCGGTGCGGTGACCCCTGAATGCCGACGCTGCTCGCGGGGACGCCTCGCGCACTCTCCGTGATGGGACGGGAATCCTGCGTGAACAGCTCATGAATCGCGCTTGGGCGTGCGCCGCCGGAGCCATCATGCTCCCGTGCACTCCTGGACGGACACTCTCCGCTTCGCCTTCCAGCCGGTCGTCAACCTGACGACCGGAGGGGTGGCGGCGCTGGAGATACTCGCCCGTCCGGAGACGGGTGACGTCCTCGCGCAGGCCCGCCGCGATCCCGAACTGGACGGCCGTCTGGCCGCGTTGGCGGTCCGTACGGCGGTCCGCAGGGAGACGCTTCTGCCCCTGCACGTCAATGTGTTCGCCGCGACACTCGCCGATCTGGGAGGTCTCGCCGCGCTGCGCGACGCCGTACGGGAGGCGGGGCGCATGCCGTGGGAGGTGACGGTCGACGTCGGTCCGCCGTACGCGCACGTGCCGCACCGGGCGCTGCTCGACGCGGTGGCGGTGGTGCGGGGTGAGGGCTTCCGTATCTGTGCCGATGGTGTCGGGGACGGCGACGTGCCGTTGCGGCTGCTCGTGGATCTCGCGCCCGATCTGGTGAAGCTCGACGCGTCCCTGCTGCGGAGGCCGACGGCGGTGCGGGCGATGAGGACGCTGTGCGAGCAGTCCGGCTCACTGCTGTCCGTGGAGGGCGTGGAGACGGAGACGCAGTGTGCCTCGGCGCTGGCGGCGGGCGCGCAACTGGCGCAGGGCGAACTCTTCGCGCCACCCGCGCGGTTGCCCAGGACGGACGTATATGTTCCGCCGCTGTCTCCCGTGGCCTTCGCACCCGTGTCGGGGCCGTCCGTGCGGCAGTTCGTGCGGCCGGCCGCACTGCTGCCCGTCACGGCGTCGGCGGGCGAGGTGCGGGCGCTGCTCACCGGCTCACCGGAGGTGTCCGGTGTGCTGCTCGTGGACGCCGCCGGGGTGCCGGTGCGGTCGGTGCACCGGTCGCGGTTCCTGCTGTCGCTGTCGGGACGGTACGGGCACGCGCTGTACGCCGACCGGCCGGCCGCGAAGCTGGGCGATCCGCCGCGCACGGTCGGCGTCGACGCGACCGCGTGGGAGGTACTGGACGTGGTCGCGGTCGGGGACCGGGACCGGACGTCCGACGACGTCGCCGTGGTCGACCGGTTCGGGCGGAGCGTGGGCGTCCTACGGCTGGCCGATCTCGTACGGGCACTCGCGGAGAGCCGTGTGGAGGAGGCCGCGGGGCTCAATCCGCTGACGAGACTGCCCGGTTCGGACGCCATCACCTGTGAGGTGGACCGGCGGATCGGGGACGGGCGCGCGTTCGCGCTGAGCTGGCTCGACGTGGACCATTTCAAGCAGGTCAACGACGGGGCGGGGTTCGCCGCGGGCGACGAGCTGATCCGTTCGGTGGCCAGGGCCCTGCGGCGCGCCGCGTCCGGAGCGACCCGGGTGGGCCACATCGGCGGTGACGACTTCCTGGTGCTGGCCGATCCGGACGGGCTCGATCCACTCGCCTCGGCGGTGCTCGACGCGCCCTGGTCGGCGGGTGGGCAGCAGGTCACACTCTCGCTGGCCACGGTCGTGTGCGGGCCCGGCAGCGTCACGGACCACCGTCAGGCCGCCGCAGCCCTGGCACCGCTCAAGAAGGCCGCCAAGGGCTTGTCGGGGGCCAGTTGGGTCGTGGGGCGCGCGGGTGTTGCTGGGCACCAGGTCCGGCGTGGGGCCGAGGTCGCCTCGGTGCGGGCCCTGTCACAACCTGCCGCCCCACAGCCGGAGTTGCCCCGAACCGGGTCCGGCGGCCGAACCCCGTCGCAAATGCCCTGAACCGCCGGAGGCCGACCCCGTCTCCCGCGCCGTCTCCCCCGCCGCCACCACCAACCGTTGTCGTCCGCGACCTTGACGCTCCCTGGGCGCCGGTGAACACTTCCGGGTGTCAGTCGGCATCGCCGCTTTCAAGTGACTTTGTGTACTGCGCCGCTCGGGCACCGCGCCTGCGTACGGGCCATCCCCCACGGGCGATTCGGCTGCGGTGGGACGCTCGTCACGGAGGCCGGGCGGGGCGCGAGATCCTCCCTGCCTTCGGCCGAAGCAGCCATGGGAAACGCACCCTGCACGGAGGACCGGGGTCGATCACCCCGGCCCAGGGCCTAGGAGCCGCCATGAGCAACGGAGACATTTTCGTCGGAGAACTCATCGGAACCGCGATCCTGATCCTCTTCGGCGCCGGCGTGTGCGCCGCCGTCACCCTCAGATACTCGAAGGCAAGGGCCTCGGGCTGGATCGTCATCGCCTTCGGCTGGGGCTTCGGCGTGCTGGCCGGGGCGTACACCGCCGCTCCCCTGTCGGGCGGCCAGCTCAACCCGGCCGTCACCATCGGCATCGCCGTGGACACCGGGAAGTGGGACAAGGTCTGGGTGTACCTGCTGGGTCAGATGGCCGGCGCCATGCTGGGCGCGGTCCTCGCGTACCTGGTCTACCTCGCGCAGTTCCAGGCGAACGTCCCCAAGGTGGGGTCGTCGGACGAGCCGTTGCCGACCCTCGGCATCTTCTCCACCATCCCGGAGATCCGGAACCCGGTCGCCAACCTCATCACGGAGACCATCGCCACGATCGCCCTCGTCCTTCCGGCCCTCGCGTTCGGACTCACCAAGGGCCTCGGCGAGTCCGGCACCCAGGTGCTGATCGTGTCCCTGCTGGTCGTCGGGATCGGTCTGTCGCTCGGTGGGCCCACCGGCTACGCCATCAACCCGGCGCGCGACCTCGGCCCGCGCATCGTGCACACCTTCCTGCCGATCCCCAACAAGGGCACCTCCGACTGGGGTTACGCCTGGATACCCGTCGTTGGACCGCTGCTCGGAGGGGCACTCGCGGGACTCATCTACAACGCAGCCTTCTGACGCATCTGACGTAAGGGGACGTCATGCCGGACAACGCCCAGAAGTACGTCGCCGCGATCGACCAGGGCACCACTTCGAGTCGCTGCATCATCTTCGACCAGGACGGCGCGATCGTCGCCGTCGACCAGCGCGAGCACCGTCAGATCTTTCCCAAGCCCGGCTGGGTGGAACACGACGCCACCGAGATCTGGTCCAAGGTGCAGGCGGTGGTCGCCGGTGCGATCGCCAAGGCGGGCCTGCGCGCCGACCAACTCAGCGCGCTCGGTATCACCAACCAGCGCGAGACGACGGTCCTGTGGGACCGTGCCACGGGCAAGCCCGTCCACAACGCGATCGTCTGGCAGGACACGCGTACGTCCGCGCTGTGCACCGAGCTCGGCGGCCCGGACGGGCAGGACCGTTTCCGTGAGCAGACGGGCCTGCCGCTGGCCAGCTACTTCTCGGGCCCGAAGGCGGCCTGGCTGCTGGACAACGTGCCGGGACTCAGGGCCCGTGCCGAGCGCGGTGAGATCGCCTTCGGCACGATCGACTCCTGGCTGATCTGGAACCTGACCGGCGGCACCGACGGCGGACGGCACGTCACCGACGTCACCAACGCCGGACGCACCATGCTGATGAACCTCTCGACTCTCCAGTGGGACTCCTCGATCCTCGCGGCGATGAACGTCCCCGAGGCGATCCTCCCGGAGATCCGCTCCTCCGCCGAGGTGTACGGCACCGCCGTGGGGCAGCTCGCGGGCGTGCCGGTCGCGTCGGCGCTCGGTGACCAGCAGGCGGCCGTGTTCGGGCAGGCCTGCTACGACGTGGGCACGGCGAAGAACACGTACGGCACCGGCAGCTTCCTGCTGCTCAACACGGGGAACCGGCCCGTGCCGTCGAAGAGCGGGCTGCTCACCACGATGGGGTACAAGATCGGCAGCGAGGCTCCGGTGTACTGCCTGGAGGGGTCGATCGCGATCACGGGTGCCCTGGTGCAGTGGTTCCGCGATCAGCTCGGCATCATCCGGACCGCCGACGAGATCGAGTCGCTGGCGGCGAGCGTGGACGACAACGGCGGCGCTTACATCGTGCCCGCGTTCTCGGGCCTGTTCGCGCCCTATTGGCGGTCCGACGCGCGCGGAGTCGTCACCGGACTCACGCGGTACGTCACGAAGGGACACCTCGCGCGCGCGGTGCTGGAGGCGACGAGCTGGCAGACGCGTGAGGTAGTGGACGCCATGTTCCAGGACTCCGGGGTGAAGATCACCACCCTGAAGGTGGATGGCGGCATGACCAAGAACAACCTCCTGATGCAGCACCAGGCGGACGTCCTCGACGTGCCGGTGATCCGCCCCATGGTGTCGGAGACGACCTGCCTGGGGGCCGCGTACGCGGCGGGGCTCGCGACAGGGGTGTGGAACGACCTGGACGAGCTGAAGTCGCACTGGCAGAAGGACGTCGAGTGGACGCCGGCCATGGAGGCGTCCGTCCGTGACCGCGAGTACCACATCTGGCGCAAGGCGGTGGAGAAGAGCTTCGGCTGGCACGAGGACGACGCGAGCTGAGAATCGAGGTCCACGCGCGCGTGCCGCTCGCGCACGCCCGTAACGCGGGTCCACGCGCGCGTGCCCAGGGCCCACGGCTCGTACCCCGGTCGGCGGGGGTACGGGCCGTGCTCGTGCGTCCGGCTCAGCCGTGGTGTCAGGCCATGGCCTCAGGTCGTGACGCTATGGCGGCGCTCGGCCGCCTGCGTCATGGCGTGCCGTACGACGGCGACGAGGACGTCCTTCACGGACTCCCGCTCACGTGCGTCGCACAGTACGACCGGGACGTGCGGGTCGAGGTCGAGGGCCTCGCGAACGGTTTCGGCCGGATAACGGGTGGCGGCGTCGAAGCAGTTGACGCCGATCACGAAGGGGATGGAGCGCCGCTCGAAGTAGTCGACGGCGGCGAAGCAGTCCTCGAGACGGCGGGTGTCGGCGAGCACGACGGCCCCCAGGGCGCCTGTGGCGAGTTCGTCCCACAGGAACCAGAAGCGGTCCTGGCCGGGTGTCCCGAAGAGGTACAGCACCAGGTCCTCGCGGAGGGTGATGCGCCCGAAGTCCATCGCGACGGTGGTCGTGTGCTTGCCTTCCACGCCGCTGATGTCGTCGACCGGGCGGCCCGCCTCGGTGAGCATCTCCTCGGTCCTCAGCGGTTTGATCTCGCTGACCGCGCCGACGCAGGTCGTCTTGCCCACGCCGAAACCGCCGGCCACCAGGATCTTGAGCGTGACGGGCTCGACCGGGGACTTGCCGCGCTCAGAACGCCCGAAGATCATCGGTCTCTCTTCCTGCTGGTTCGTGGTCACGCGGCGGGGGCCCGTAGCCTCCGCCGCCGGGGGTTTCGATGACTAGTACGTCGCCGGGGCCGACTTCCGCCGAATCACTTCCGCCGATTTGGACGACACCGCCGTCGGCGCGCTCCACCCGGTTGGCGCCCAGGGCTCCGGGTGCGCCGCCGGCCATTCCGTAGGGCGGGACCCTGCGGTGCTGGGAGAGCGTGGAGACCGTCATGGGTTCGTGGAAACGGATGCGGCGTACGGCGCCGTCCCCACCCCGCCAGCGTCCGTCGCCGCCGCTGCCGCGCCGGACCGAGAACTCGTCGAGCCGGACGGGCAGGCGCCACTCCAGGACCTCGGGGTCGGTGAGGCGGGAGTTGGTCATGTGGGTCTGGACGACGGGCGCGCCCGGGAAGCCGTCACCCGCGCCGGACCCGGAGGCGACGGTCTCGTAGTACTGGTGGCGCTCGTTGCCGAAGGTGACGTTGTTCATCGTCCCGGAGCCCTCGGCCTGGACACCCAGGGCGGCGTACAGGGCGCCGGTGATGGCCTGTGAGGTCTCCACGTTGCCCGCGACCACTGCGGCCGGGGATTCGGGGGCAAGCATCGAGCCGGGCGGGACGACGATGTCGAGGGGGCGCAGACAGCCGTCGTTGAGCGGGATGTCGTCGGCCACCAGGGTGCGGAAGACGTACAGGACGGCCGCGTTCACCACCGAGACGGGCGCGTTGAAGTTGGTGGCGAGCTGAGGGGACGTGCCCGTGAAGTCGACGGTCGCGGAGCGCTTTGCCCGGTCCACGCGTACGCGCACGCGGATGACGGCGCCGGAGTCGGTCTCGTAGGCGTAACTGCCGTCGTCCAGGGCGTCGATCACGCGCCGTACCGCTTCTTCGGCGTTGTCCTGGACGTGTTTCATGTACGCCTGGACCACGTCGAGGCCGAAGTCCTCGATCATGCGGGCGGCCTCGTCGACGCCCTTGTGGTTGGCGGCGATCTGGGCGCGCAGGTCGGCGAGGTTGGTCCCGGGGTTGCGGGAGGGGTGCGGGGCCTCGGTGAGCAGGCGGAGGGTCTCCTCCTCGCGGAAACGGCCGGCTTCGACGAGCAGCCAGTTATCGAAGAGGATGCCCTCCTCCTCGATGGTGCGGCTGTTCGCGGGCATGGAGCCGGGCTGGATGCCGCCGATCTCGGCGTGGTGACCGCGCGACGCCACGTAGAACAGGATCCGGTCACCCTCCGTGTCGAACACCGGAGTGATCACGGTGACGTCGGGAAGGTGGGTGCCGCCGTGGTACGGGTCGTTGACGGCGTACGTGTCGCCCTTGCGCATGCCCTCGCCGCGCCGCCGGATGACCTCCTTGACGCTGGTGCCCATGGAGCCCAGGTGGACCGGGATGTGGGGGGCGTTGGCGACCAGGTTGCCGTCGGGGTCGAAGAGCGCGCAGGAGAAGTCCAGGCGTTCCTTGATGTTGACGGACTGGGCGGTGGACTCCAGGCGGGCGCCCATCTGTTCCGCGATGGACATGAAGAGGTTGTTGAAGACTTCCAGCAGAACCGGGTCGACTGTTGTGTCGAGGTCGGAACTCTCCGTAACCGCCGTGCGTTCCATGACCAAGTGGCCGTCGCCGGTGACGGCCGCCTGCCAGCCGTCGTCCACGACCGTGGTGGCGTTGGCCTCGGTGATGATCGCGGGCCCGGTGACGGTCTCGCCGTGCGGGAGCTGCTCGCGGCGGTGCAGGGGTACGTCGCGCCGGGTGCCTCCCGTGTGGAGGCGGACTGTTTCGGGGGCGGAGGGCCGGGTGTCGGTGGTGGGGCCCTCGTAGGAGGCGAGGGCGGAGAGATCGGGGGGTTCGGTGATGCCGGTGGCTTCGACGGAGAGGGCTTCGACGACGACGGGGCGGTCGAGGGCGAAGGAGTACGTGGCGCGATGACGTTCTTCGAAGGCGCGCCGCATGGTGGTGGGCTCGGCGAGCTCGACGGTGAGGGTCGTGTCGGTCCCGTCGTAGCGGAGCTGGGCGCGGCGTGTGACGCGAATGCGGTCCTCGGGGACGTCCTCGGCGAGGAGTTCCTCGCGGGCAGCGCTCTCCAGGTCGTCGGCGGTCTTCAGGACGCCGGGCATCGAGGCGGGCTCCAGAGGGGCCTCGACGGACTGTTCGCGCATGGCCGTGGTGTCGGCGAGGCCGATGCCGAGCGCGGAGAGCACGCCGGCCATGGGTGGGACGAGGACGGACCGGATGCCGAGCGAGTCGGCGACCCTGCACGCGTGCTGGCCGCCCGCACCGCCGAAGGTGGTCAGCGCGTACCGGGTGACGTCGTGGCCCTTCTGGACCGAGATCCGCTTCACGGCGCCCGCGATGTTGGCGACGGCGATCTGCAGGTAGCCCTCGGCGACCTGCTCGGGCGTGCGGTGGTCGCCGGTCCGGTCGCGGATCTCACGCGCGAGGGCGTCGAACCGGTCGCGGACGAGAGCGTCGTCGAGGGGCTGGTCGCCGTCGGGGCCGAACACGCGCGGGAAGTGGCCGGGCTGGATGCGGCCGAGCATGACGTTGGCGTCGGTGACGGTGAGCGGGCCGCCGCCCCGGTAGCAGGCGGGCCCTGGGTCCGCGCCCGCCGAGTCCGGCCCTACGCGGTAGCGGGAGCCGTCGAAGTGGAGGATCGAGCCGCCGCCCGCCGCGACGGTGTGGATGTCCAGCATGGGCGCGCGCAGCCGGACCCCGGCGATCCGGGTGGTGAAGACGCGTTCGTACTCGCCCGCGAAGTGCGAGACGTCCGTGGAGGTGCCGCCCATGTCGAAGCCGATGACGCGGTCGAAGCCGGCGAGCTGCGACATGCGGGCCATGCCGACGATTCCGCCCGCGGGCCCGGAGAGGATGGCGTCCTTGCCGCGGAACTGACCGGCTTCGGCGAGACCACCGTTGGACTGCATGAACATCAGCCTTACGTCCCGGAGTTCGTCGGCGACGTGCTGGACGTAGCGGCGCAGCACGGGCGACAGATAGGCGTCGACGACGGCGGTGTCGCCGCGCGGGACGAGCTTCATCAGCGGGCTGACCTCGCTGGACAGCGAGATCTGCGGGAAGCCCGTGCGGTGGGCCAGCTCGCCGACGGCCCTCTCGTGGGCGGGGTGGAGGTGGCTGTGCATGCAGACAACGGCGACGGCGCGGATCCCGTCGTCGTACGCCTCCCGCAGGGGCCCCGCGAGAGCGTCCAGGTCGGGGGCGTGAAGCACGGTGCCGTCGGCGGCGATGCGCTCGTCGACCTCGACGACGCGTTCGTACAGCAGCTCGGGCAGTTCGATGCGGCGGGCGAAGATGCGGGGGCGGTTCTGGTAGGCGATGCGCAGGGCGTCGCGGAAGCCTCGCGTGATGACGAGGAGGGTGCGCTCGCCCTTGCGTTCCAGGAGGGCGTTGGTGGCGACCGTGGTGCCCATGCGGACGGTGTCGACGGGGTCCCGGGAGCCGTCGAGGAGTTCTCGGACGCCCGCGACGGCCGCGTCCGCGTAGCGCGCGGGGTTGTCGGAGAGGAGCTTGTGCGTGAGCAGGCGGCCGTCCGGGCGACGCGCGACGATGTCGGTGAAGGTGCCGCCTCGGTCGACCCAGAACTGCCAGCCCGTCACTTCTCCACTCCGCTTCCGCGCTGCTCAGAGCGCCCGGAGGCCGTTGATCACGTCGCGCAGAATACTCTCGTCGACCAGCTCGGCAGGGGGTACGGGGCGTGTCACGTGGACCATTTCCTCGTCCACGAGATCGCCCACGAGGACGCGTACGACCCCGACGGGCAGATCGAGCTCCGCGGCGAGTTCGGCCACCGACTGCGGGGTGTCACCGCAGAGCTCGACGATGCTCACGTGCTCCGGGGACAGCGAGTGGTCCGCCTCCTCGTCGTCCGCCCGGGTCTCCGCCACGACCACCGCGATGAGATCAAGGCGGTGCTGGACCGCGTGGCTGGTGCGGCCCCGCGTCATGGCGTACGGACGGACCACGGGTCCGGCGTCGTCGTCGAACCAGTGGCTTCTTCCCTGACCGTCTCCGCTCATGACATCCCACTACCCGTCCTAGGGCACATCGGTGCGCGGAGCGGCACCCAGATGTACACCGACGCGCTTCACGAGGAGCGTCATCTCGTACGCGATCTGCCCGATGTCCGCGTCGGCGTCCGCGAGGACGGCGAGACAGCTGCCGTCGCCCGCGGCCGTGACGAACAGGAAGGCGTCGTCGAGCTCGACGACGGTCTGCCGGACGTTGCCCGCTTCGAAGTGGCGGCCGACGCCCTTGGCCAGGCTGTGGAAGCCCGAGGAGACGGCCGCCAGGTGCTCGCTGTCCTCACGTGTCAGGTCCTTGGAGAAGCCGGTGGGCAGCCCGTCGCTGGAGAGCACGAGTGCCTTGCGGATGCTGCCGACCCGCTCCACCAGATCGTCCAGGAGCCAGTTCAGCTCCCTCGACTGCGAGCCGGCGGCGGTGGGCCCTGGGCCCTGCGGTGCGGTCATCGACCGTCCCCCTTAGTCGTTCCTCGTGCTGAGCCGTCCCGGGCGTCGTCGCCCGTGGCGTTCTCCTCGCGGCCGCGCCGCCAGCCCCGCTGGAGCGAGGCCATACGACTGCGTACCTCGTCTGCGTCGCGTTCGGCGACGTCCGCCCGGTCCTGGCGGTCCTTGTCGCGTTGCGCGCGCTGTGCGGGGCCGTCCTTCAACTGTGGAGCCAGGTTGGCCTGTCGTACGCGCCGGGGCAGCGGCCTTGTTCCCGATTCTGCCTCGCCGCCTGCGCTGTCCGCGCCCGGGGTGGCGCCGGCGGTGTGGGTCGACGAGGTCGTACGACGGCGCTGGGGCAGCGCGGGCGGCTCGTCCGTCGCGCGGGAGAGGGTTTCCCTGGGGTCGGCGGGCCGGAGAGCGGACGGCCCGGGGCGGTCGCCCCGTCGGGCCGGCAGTCGGTTCGGCTCCTCCAGGCCGCCCTGCGCCGGGTCGTGCCTCTCCGGGAACTCCTCGTCCTCGTGTCGGGGCCTGTCCGTGACGGGGCGGCCGTGGGAGCTGACGAGCTTGGGCACGCGCCGCCGTGGCAGCGCCGCGGGACCGCCCGGCTGGTCGGGCTCGGCGTCCGCGGGGCGGGCGGGTTCGCCCCGGCCCTCGCGACGCTGCGGCTGCTCGTTGGGGACACCGGCGATGGAGCGGCGTGGGCGGAAGAGACCGCCGTGTTCACGGTCCTCGTCGTCGAGGGCGCCCGGGAAGGCGCCGAAGGTGCGGTCCAGACCGACCGGGGCGTCGACGTCGACCGGTGCCTCCAGCTCGACCGGGCCGTCCAGCAGCGAGGCCGGGAGGCCGGGGAGCCGCACGGGGACGTCGGAGAGGGCCGCGCGGCGCTCCGCCTCGAGTTCGGCCTCCCTGGAGGGATGGGCCCGGTCGAGACGGAAGCCGATGCCGTTGGTGTCCGGGACGTCGTCCGTGAGCAGGGCGTCGGGGATGAAGACGACTGCCGTGGTGCCGCCGTACGGCGAGGGCTGCAGGGAGACGCGGACGTTCTGCCGCTGGGCCAGCCGGCTGACCACGAACAGGCCGAGCCGGTCGGTGTCGGACAGTTCGAACTCCGGGGTCTCGGCGAGCCGCAGGTTCGCCTCGAGGAGGGCCTCGGCGGCCATGCCCAGACCCCGGTCGTGGATCTCCAGGGTGAAGCCGTTGGCGACGCGCTCGCCCAGGACCTGGACGGCGGTGTGCGGGGGTGAGAACACCGTGGCGTTCTCCAGGAGCTCGGCCACGAGGTGGGTGAGGTCGGCGACCGCCGGTCCCGTCACCGCGACGCGGGGCAGTCGGCGGACCTCGATGCGCTCGTAGTCCTCGACCTCGGCGACAGAGGCGCGCACGATGTCCATGAGCTGGATGGGTTTGCGCCACTGTCGCGAGGGGGCGGCGCCCGAGAGGATGACCAGACCCTCCGCGTGGCGGCGCATGCGCGTGGTGAGGTGGTCGAGGCGGAACAGGTCGGCGAGTTCGTCGGTGTCCTCGGTGCGGCGCTCCATGGTGTCGAGGAGGGTGAGCTGCTTGTGGAGCAGGACCTGGCTGCGGCGGGCGAGGTTGACGAAGACCTCGGAGATCCCGTCGCGGAGTTCGGACTGCTTGACCGCGGCCTCGACGGCGGCGCGCTGGAGCGTGTTGACGGCCTGGCCGACCTCGCCCATCTCGGTCTTGGCGTACTCCAGGCGCGGGACCTCGGTCTCCACGTCGACCTTCTCGCCCGCGGACAACCGCCGCATCACGCTGGGCAGGCGGACACCGGCGGCCTCGTTGGCGTCCTGGCGCAGCCGACGCAGGTCACGGACGAGGGACCGGCCGATGCGAACCGACATGAACAGCGAGAACAGCAGGGCGAAGAGACCGAGGACGCCGGCGATGACGGCCTTGAGGACGACGTTGACGACGAGGGGTCGGACCCGTTCCTGGAACCGGTCGCCCGCCTGGACGTTGAGGTCCGCGAGTTCGTCGAGGACGTCACCCGCCGCGCTGTCCCAGGTCTTCGCGGTGACGCCGTGGGGTTTGCCGGGTTCGGCGTTGATGACGGACTGCTCGATCACCCGCAGCGGGCCGGTGCCCGCGTTGTTCCAGTAGCTCTCGAAGCGGTCGCGTTCCGTGGACGGCAGCAGCGGAAGGTTGGCCTCGTACATCAGCGTGCGCTGGGCGATCAGGTCGGAGACGTCCCGGATCTCGTCACGCGTGATGTTGCCCGAGACGAGCGCCGAGCTGAGAAGGGCGTCCTCGCGAGAGAGCAGTTCTCGGGCGAGGGCCACATTGACGAGGGCGCGGCCCTGTTTGTCCATCTCCACGTTGTCCAGGACGTGGAGGTTGGCCAGGAGGGCGTAACAGGGGTCCACGAGGCGGTTGTAGAGGTCGAGGGCCTGGGAGACGTTGACGGTGCCCTGCTCGACGCTGCTGCGCAGGGAGGTGAGGCCGTCGAGGGCGTCCAGGATCGCGGTGAGGCCCGTGGACGTGGCCTCATTCATCTCGCCCTGTATGTCGCCGTCCTCGGACTTCTCGCGGATGGTGGCGACGGTCTTGTCGGTGGCGGCCCGGCTGCGCTCCAGTGCGGTCAGCGCGTCCGAGGCGCGCGGGTCGGCGAGGTAGACGAGCGTCTGGCGGCGTTCCTCCTGGAGGACCTGGATGGTGTCCTCGGTGGGGTAGCCGACCTCCTCGACGACGTCCGAGACCGCGAAGAGCTGATTGACGTCGCGGACCGTGAGGTACGTGGCGAAAGCCCAGATGCCCGTCAGCGACAGCAGGGGCACGAGAAGCAGCGCCACGATCTTCCGGCGGATGGACTTCCCGCGAAAGCGCATGGCCTCCCCCAGCTCGGCCCCCACCGCACCGGGGGCACACACGTACGTCAACAAACTTGCGTGAGCCTACTACTGAGACACAGGTAACTCGAAGGCCAGTCCGGGTGCACGCCCTCTGTACGGGGAACGAGACATGGGGAGTTGTCCGTTCATTACGGGAGATTGCCTCCCGCTGTCCGGCTCTTGGGCCGATCACATCCCGTCGGGGAACTTTGTCTGTTGGCCGGAATTCTTCGTTCCCCGGGAATCTTCTTCGGACGTCGATCGTCTTTCTGTACAGGACGTGGGGGCGGAATCGGCCACAGGCGCCGCATGCCGCGCTCAGTCGGCGTAGATCAGCGCAAGCCGGGCAGCCAGAGGGGTGCCGGGGTCTCGTGATCCCGGAGAGAAAGCTGTGTGCCGGCGGTGGGGAGGACAGGTTGATGGGCACGGCGGAGCGGCGTGTGGCGCCCGGAGACGGCGTGACCGCGCCCGAGGCGGAAAACGGACCGGGGCCAGGCTCGGATCAGCGGATTCCGGCGGGTGTTGCGCCCCGGCGGGGCGGCCCGGCGGGCGAGGCGGCCCGCCGGCAGGACGAGGGGAGCGGGGGCGAAGAGCAGCCGTACTACCGGCCGTTGTGGATCGAGGAGCCCGCCCAGAAGCGCCGGTTGCCGGATCCGGTGCGGACGGCGGCCGTACGCGCGGTCCTCATCGCCGCGGTCACCCTGATCCAGGCGATGGTGGCGTTCCTGTGCACGATGGCGGGATCCTGGCTGGCGTTCCCCATGGTCCTCAGCAGTGTCGCCAGCACGGTCGTGGCGACCTGGGGCGTGCTGGACGTGTGGGTGACCCGACAGGTGTGGAACCAGCGCAACGGAGTGGTGTCGGCCCCCAGCAGCACGGCTCGTGCCCTGCGCCGGGAGCGCCGCCGGGTGCGGCGACAGGTCCGGGCGGCGGTGCGCAGTCAGGAGCGAATACGCCGGCGGCAGGGCAGGGCCGGGCAGTTGTCGCACTCGTAGGGCGCACGAGACCCGCGGGACCTACCGGCGAGACCCTCAAGGCCCCGCGGTCCGGCCGCCTGTGACCCCTCACGGAACTGCACGCCACGGAGGATCGGGGGCTACGGGGCGCCGGCCGGGCGTTTGAACATCCGGGTCGCCGTGATCTCGCTGTGGACCGCCTCTCCCGCCTGCGGCTGCTCGGGTAGTCCGGGGCGGAGGTGTTCCTCCACCCGGATGTACTTGAGGCCTGCTCGCAGATCGGCGTCGTTGCGCAGACGGATGACCAGGGGGAACTCGGCCAGCGCGGTCGTGTCGAAGAGTCCTGTGGTGTAGAGGAGTTGGACACCGAGGGCGTCGGACACGGCCCGCTGGAGTTCCAGCAGATACGTCGCGTTCGCTCGCCCGATGGGGTTGTCCAGGAACAGCGTGCCCGCGTGCCGGTGCTTGTCGCGTCCCCGGTCATTGCTTCGCAGGGCGGCCATCGTGCAGTACAGGGCGATGGCGGCCGTGAGCAGCTGACCGCCCGAGAACACGTCGCCCATCTGCCCGACGGGCACGCGCTCGGCGCGCAGCACGGCGTCCGGCTTGAGGATCTCGACGGCGACGCCCTTGGGCTGGAGGGCCGCGCTGACCCCCCTGAGCAGCAGGGACATGCCGTCGCGGCGCAGGTCGGAGTTCTTCTTGACGGCGGCGCGGGTGGCGTCGTCGATGACTTCGCCGAGGCGTTCGGTGAGGGTGGCCTGGTCAGGCTCGTCGAAGCGGATGCGCAGGAACTCCTGGCCGGACCACTCGCCGAGCCCCTCCGGCAGCCGGGACAGCCGCTGGGCGGACCGGAGGGTGGCCAGAGCCGACTCGACCAGCCCTCGCAGCCGGTCCACGATCGAGTCCCGGTTGCGCTCCAGCTGCTCCAACTCGTCCGTGAGGACCCGGAGTCGGGGGGCGAAGGCCACGGCCCACTTCTGGGCGTGCTCGGGGAGCGCGGACGCGGGCAGCTCACGGATCTGCTGGCGGGCGGGCGTGCGGACCTGCTCGTAGCGCGTGGAGTTGGCGTGCCGTACGAGCACGTCGCCGGCCTCGCGCACGGCGGTCTCGGCGGAGGACAGGTCGGCGGCACAGCCGCGCATCGAACGGCGGGCCTCCGCGGCCGCCTTGCGGGCCTCTTCCGGTCCGCCCGGGTACGGCTCGGGCTGTTCCTGCTCCTCGTCGGCCGCGTGCTCTCGCAGGAGGTCGCGGAGGAGGGCGGCCGTCTCGTCGAAGCCGCCGGCCGCGTCCTCGGCGGCGCGGTGGGCGTCGAGCAGTTCGGCATGGGCCTCGCGGGCCTGGGCCAACGCCTCGGTGTGGGAGGCGAGTTCCCCCGAGGCGGTGCGCAGCAGGGACTGGGCGTGGTCGGCGTCGCGCGGGACGAGTTCCTCGGGCAGCTCGGTGTGCGCCTCGCCGTCCTCGGGGGCGTGCCGCTCGGCCTCTCCGCGCAGCCGTCCGAGCTGCTCGCTCGCGGTGGACATGCGGGTCTCCAGGAGCTGCACCAGCTCCTCGGCGCGGGCGGCGGCGGCCTGCCGGGAGGGCCCGTCGGAGCCGTCGGGCGACTCTAGGAGCTGCTCGGCGCGGTTGCGGACCTTGTTGCTGAGCCGGTCGAGCTCCGTGCGTGCGGCGCTCTCGTCGCTTTCGGCCCGGGCCTGCTCGGCCCGCAGGTCGGCGCCGACGCCGACCTTCTCGTACACCTGGGAGGCGGCGCGGTACGCCTCGCGGAGGGCGGGCAGGGACGCCTTCGGCGCCTGTGTGCCGTCGTCCGGTACGTCGTCGGGTGCGCCCGCGATCTCGGCGCGCTCGGCGCGCAGGGCGCGGGCCGTGCGGCGGGCGTCGTCGGCGGCGCGCTGGGCTGCACGACGGTCCTCGTCGGCGGCGCGGGCGCGCTCCAGGCACACCTGGGCGCGGGTCTCGGACTCGGCGGCCTCGTCGGCGAGTTCGCGCACCTTGACCTGCCAGCCGGAGCGCTCGCGCAGCCGGTAGGCGAGGCCGGCGAGGGCGTCGGCGGAGCGGCGGGCCTTCTGCGCGGCCTCCTGTCGCTCGTCGCGCACCTGGGCGGCCTCGGCCGCGGCCTCCTCGGCCTCGACCCGCACGGTGCGGGCCTCGGTGAGCTCGGCCTCGGACTCCTCGGCGAACGCGCGCGTGTCCTGGGCGGCCGTGGCGAGCTCGGTGAGCCGTCCGGCCGGGCAGCCGGTGCGCCAGGAGGCGAGCCGTGCCGCCAGTTCGCGGTCCTTGCCGAGGCGCCCGGCGAGAGTGCGGATCTCCTCGTCCCGTTCGGTCGCCCGCGCGCGCAGTGCCTGCCGCTCCTCGTCGGCGGCGTGCTCGTCGTGCATGGCCGGGTTCGGCGGTACGAGGAAGACGCCGCCATCCCCCTCGTCGGGGGCCGGGGTCGGGGCGAGCAGCGCGGCGGCCGTGCCCACGGCCACGGCGGATCTCGGCAGCAGGGCCGCGTCGGAGAGCGCCGTGCGGGCCCGGGCGTGCGTGTCCGGGTCGGTGATGATCACGCCGTCGACGAGCTCCGGCCGCGCGGCCAGCACGCGCGCGTGATCGGTGGGGTCGACGGCCTGGGCGAGGTAACGCCAGCCGGGGAGCGCGGGGATGCCGTGCTCGCCGAGGAACTCGACGGTGGCCAGCACGTCCGGACCCGGCGGCAGGAGCCCGCCGTCACCGAGGGCGCCGAGGATCCGGGAATCGTCGGCGGCGGCCGTCCGCAGCTCGAAGAGGTGCCGCTCTGCGGAGGCGACGTTGTCGTCGAGCAGCTCGCGCAGTTCGTCTGCGCAGCGGTCCAGCTCTTCGGGGGTGAGGGCCCCTTCGTCAGTGGCGTGGAGCACGGGGTCCGAGGGGTCAGCCGGGCCCGCGGTCGTGATGTCGTCGCGCCGCTGCTGGGGCAGGCTCTTGCGCGCGCCCTTTCCGGCGCCGAGTCCCAGCAGCTCCGCCAGCCGCTCCTCCCCCGCCAGCGCTTCGGCGGTGCGCCGTTCGGCGTCGTACGCGCGCTCCGCGGCGGTCGCCGCGTCCGCCGCGCGGGCCGCGGTCAGCTCGGCCCGTGACTCGGCCGAGGCGGCTTCGCGGGCGTGCTCGGAGGCGCGGCGCGACGTCTCGCGCGCGGTGTCCCACGCGGCGACGGCCGTCTTCTCGGCGTCGCTCGCGGCGAGCGCGGCCCGCGCCGGATCGGCGTCCGGAGCGCTGTCGTCGAGCCAGCCCGCGCGGACGGCCTCGGCGGTCTCCTGCTCCACCTCGGTGAGCCGTTGCCGAAGGTGCCCGGCCTCGCTGCGGGCGCGCTGGGCCTCGGTGGCGGCGGCCGTCGAGTCCCGGTACGCGGCCTCGCTCACCTCCTGGAGGGCGGCGGACCGCTCCTCCTCCTCGTTGGCGTGGGTCTCGGCGCTCCCGGCGGCGCCGTGCAGGGCCCGTACCAGGTCAACAGCGGCCTTGGCGCGGGCGGCGAGTGCCGGCGCGGCGTCCCGCTCGGCCTCCTGGATCGCGGCGGCCACGCGCGCGACGCGGTCGGCTGCGGCGCGATGGCGCAGCACGGCCTCGGCGGCCTGCCAGGCGGAGTGCAGGGTGCGGGCGTCGGCGAGTTCGCGCTTCTGCGCGGCCGCGGACTTCTCGGCGGCGGCGAGCGCCAGCGACGCGTGCCGGTAGGCGAGTTCGGCCGCGATCAGCGCGCTGCGTTCGCGGGCGCCCTCGGCGTGCGTGACGGCATGGGAGGCGGCGGTGACCCGTTGGGCGAGGTGGGCGCCCCGCAGGCGCTCCTGGGCCGCTCGGGCGGACAGGCGCCTGGCCAGCGTCCGGGTGCGCCGCTCGGCGCCGGCGTGGATGTCCCGGGCGCGCTGCCGCGCCTCGGCGGCGTCGACGATCCGGCCGAGCAGGTCGACGGAGCCCGCCGTGAAGTCCCGCTCGGCGATCAGCTCGGCGCGCCGTCCCAGCTTGTTGCCGAAGCCGCTGACCAGGTCCGCGAGCCCGTCGGTGTCCCGCGTGTCGGTCACGGCCCGCAGCAGCAGGTCGGTGAAGTCGGAGTCCTTCTTGACCGCGAAGAGACCGGCGGCCTCGCCCTCGTCGGCGTTCATCTCCCGCTGGTAGCGGAAGAGTTCGGGGTCCAGGCCCAGGTCCGTCAGGTGTTCGTTCCAACGGTCGTGGATCTCCTCCCAGTGGACTTCGAGGTGCGGATACGCCTTGCCCGCCTCCGTGAGCGCGTCCCGGAAGCCCTTCATGGTCCGGCGCCGTCCCTTCGCGCCCGACTGGCCCTCGACGGGGGGCCGTACGGCGGTGGACTCGGCGACGGGCAGGTTGTCCAGGCTCAGCCCCGGCCCGGGCCGGAAGGAGTACCAGGCCTCGGCGAACTTCCGTGGGTCGTTGGAGACCTGACGCCCCCGCCACTCGCTCGCCTTGCCGACCACGACGCACTCACCGGTCAGCGTGTGCTGCCACTCCAGGGCGACGTGCCCGCAGTCGTCCGCGAGCAGGAACTTGCGCAGCACACCGGAGCTGGCACCGCCCAGCGTGTTGCGGTGGCCGGGCAGCATCACCGAGAAGATCAGCTTGAGCAGCACCGACTTGCCGCCGCCGTTCTCCAGGAAGAGCACTCCGGCGGGCGCCGGGCGGCGCGGCGGCCCGGTGGGCTCGTCCTCGAAGAACTCCGCCTGCTGGGGCGCGGGGTCGGGCACGGGCGCACCCACACCCCGCAGGTCCAGCACGGTGTCGGCGTAGCGCGCACCGGCCGGCCCGATGGAGTAGAGGCGGACCCGGGACAGCTCGTACATGGCGGCGGAACTCTCGCAGTCGTAACGGTGATTCGTGCGGTCAGGAGTGGAACGGCAGCCCGGCGTCGGCCACCAGCTCCAGGTCGTCGGTTTCCTCGGCGGGCATCAGTGTGGCCGTGCCGTCGGTCACCGGGACGACGCCCAGCTCCAGCAGTTCGGCCATGGCGGCGCTGCCCGCCATGTCGCGCACCTGGAGCTGGTAGCGGGCCGTCGTCCGGTACGTCCCGCCGTTGTCGTCACCGGTCCGCTGCAGGAACCCGGAGTCGGTGAGGAACGCGACCGCCTTGCCGACGATGCCGGTGGTCGAACCCGCCAGCCTTCGCGCGTCCTTGGTGGCACCGGTGGAGCTGCGCCTGACCCAGATCCGCCAGGCCGCCTCCAACCCCGGGGCGTCCGTGGCCGGGTCGGTGTTCTCCCCCTGCTCCTCGGCCCGCTCCTCCAGCCGCCGGCACGCCTGCCGCACGAAGGCGTCGACCCCGTTGACCGAGACGCGCCCGATGTAGCCGTCGTCGGCCAGGTCCTCCGGACGCGGGAACGCCAGGGCGGCGGCGGCGAGATGGGCCAGCCCGTGCAGGAACCGGTCCCCCGAGTCGGACGACGCACGACGCGCGTAGTCCCCCATGCGTACGGCGAACACGGAGTCCTCGGCCGCCGTGACGGCCATCCCCGCGCGCGGGGACACCTCCAGCACGACGAGCCCCAGTCCCGCGGCCACGGCGTCGGCGAGCCGCGCGAACGGCGGGTCCTCCCGGTACCGCCGCAGCAGCTCGCCGTACTCCTGGTCACGGGCGGGCTGCAGCTTGGGCTGCAGCCCGAACGCCACGAGCCGCGCCGCGTCGGCGGCGTCGGCGGGGGTGACGGCGGCGGGCGCCGGCGCGGCGACGGCTTCCGGCTCACTCCACTCGACGTGCTCGGTCACGGTTGGGGCTCCTTGGTCTGAGGTACCTGACATGCGGTGGTGAAGGGGGCGCGCCCCTCAAGGGGCGCGGGGCAGTGACATATGCGGCTCCGCCGCGTGGGCGCGAGCAGCCACGGACGCCCCGCAGCCAAGAAACAACCCGCACTCTCCCGGCTCTGTCGGCGGAGCGTTCACGCCGCCTCCGTACGATCCGCCGCCATCCCCACCGCGTCCAGCAGAGCGGTCCCCACGATCAGATCCGCCCCACCGAACTCCGGATCGTCCAGCTCGGTCCCGTCGTCCACGGCGAACAACAGCTTCTCCTCACCCTGCCGATACGCGGTACCGACCGGCGGACTGGCCGCGTGCACGGCCAACAATGCGACCAGGTAGGGCAGTTCGGAGTCCTGGCGTCGGGCCTCGGCGAGCAGCCCCGAAAGCCTGCGCGGCGCGTCCGCCGGCAAGTCCAGCAGCTCCATGGCCGCAGCCAGCTGCTCCTCGCTGAACCGGCTGTCGTCCGGCGTGGCGATGAGGTCCGGCTCCGGCATCTCCGCACCGAGGTGCTCCCGCTCGACCGGCGGGGTCAGCAACAGGTCGATGAGGTCCGCGACGCGCACGGAGGCCCGCGTGCGAAAGCCCGTACCGCGCCCGAAGAACGCGTCCGTGACTCGGACCGCCTGCTCCAGGGGGAGCGGGAGGACGGGTGCCACCAGGTGTCCGTAAAGGTCTATGCCCGACGTGGTCAGTGGTGTGGCGAAGGCCTGCCGGTCCTGCTCGGCACGGAAGAGCGGGCCGGCTTCCAGCAGCCTCGACTGCAACTGCGTGTGGCGGCGGATGCAGTCCTTCACGATGTCGACGAGCTCGGCGGCACGCCGCTTCTGCTCGGGGTCCTCGGACTCGTCGCGGGCCTTGCGGATGTTGGTGAGGATCGCGTTCTCGTGGCGGTACCGGTCGGCGACGTGGTCGAGGGCCTCGGCGATCATGTCGGGCACGGTCTGGAGCCAGTCCACCGCGCGTACGTTGCGCCGGGTGGCGTCCAGTGCCCTGCGCAGGGTTTCCGAGTACTGCACGGTGCGGTAGCGGGCCTGCTCGGCGGCCAGCTGGGCGTCGGCGAGCCGGCCGCGGCTGATCAGGACCTCCAGTTTGACCTCGGCGGCGATCTGCGCGCTGGTGACGTCGGTGTCGAGGGCGCCCACGAGGACGTTGACGGCCTCGTCGGTCGTACGGAGGTAGACGCCGCCCCCGTAGCCGGGGACCTCCTCGATCAGCTTGAAGTCGTAGTCACGGCGCACGTACGTGCCGTCGGGGGCGAACGTGCCGTACACGGCGCGGAAGCCTCGGTCGACACTGCCGACGTTGATCAGGTTCTCCAGGACCCAGCGGGCGACGCGCTCGTGCTCGGCGACGGGGCGCTGCGGGGCCTGGGCGGCGATGCGCGGGATGAGGCGGGCGACGATCTGGTCGTGGTCCGCGCCCGTGTCGAAGTCCATGTTCAGCGTGACCAGGTCGATGGCGGCGAGGGCGACCTCCGCCATGCCGTACACCGAGTACTCACCGGCGAGGTTGGCCTTGCGCGCGTCGAGGTCGTGCAGCGGCGCGGTGCAGGCGAGCGCGCGCAGGCGCCGCGCCAGGCCCTCGTCGGCGGCCGGGCCCGGAGCGGGGCGCGACCCCGCGCTGAGCTGGGGCGGAACACTGTCCGTCGATGCGGGTGAAGTCACGCTGCACAGATTAGGTCCTGGGTCTGACATCGACCCAAACGGTGGCGCTCCGCCGGGAGAGCCGGGGAACCGCGGGTCGTGGTGTACGTGCGGGTCCGTTGTGGCTGGTCGCGCCCACGAGGGGGGTCCCCCCGCTCGAGCGAAGCCGAGAGTGGGGGGGGAGGAGCCGCATATGTCACAGCCCCGCGCTCCTTACGGGGTCACCCTCCGCCCGTACACCTCGATCAGCCCCGTGCGTGAGTCGTCGAGGTAGGTCGCGAGCAGCCGCTCCGCCTCGTCGCGTTCCCCCGTCTGGAGGGTCTGCAGGATCTGGATGTTCCGTGCCAGGTACGGCTCGTGGAGGCCGCGGGGGTCGTCCACCACGTGGAAGGCCAGCCGGAGTTCGGCGAAGACGCTGCGCATCAGTTCGTCGGTGCGCTCGCTGCCGGCGAGGGCGACCAACTCGCGGTGGAAGTGGATGTTGGCCGTCGATACGCCTTTCCAGTCGCCTTCGCGCGCGGCCCTCTGCCCGTCCGCGACGGCCTTGGCCGGCCCCTCCACGGCGTACGGCGGCTCGCCGAGACCGCGGACGACGGCGCACTCGACGAGGCCGCGGACGCGGTAGATGTCCTCGACGTCCTCGACGGTCAGCACCCGGACGAAGACGCCGCGGTTCAGTTCGTGCACCAGCAGCCGTTCGTGGGTGAGCAGGCGGAACGCCTCGCGGAGCGTGTTGCGGGAGACGCCGAGCGCGCCGCCGATGCTGTCCTCGGACAGCCGCGTCCCTGGCGGGAAGAAGCCCTCGGCGATACGGCTGCGGAGGATGTCCGAGACCCGCTCGGCGGTGCTGGTGCGACCCAACAGCGCACGGTCGTCGGCGAGTCCCGTCAGTTCTGCCATGCCTCGAATTCAATCGCAGATACAAGAACGAGACAACATGGGTATTGAGGGATCGTTCAACGATCCTCTACCTTGCTGAGAGCGCGACGGCTCACCGGCCGCTCCACTCCGGCGTCCGTTGCCCGCGCACGGCACGGCTCGACTCCTCAACGCACCCTCCGTCCCTCATTGCGAGGTGCCCATGAGCACGACTCCTCCCTCTCAGGCCCTGACCGGTGACAATCACCCGAAAGCGGCCGAAATCGGCTCGGATGACGGCGCGTTCGCCTGGCTGCGGGCGCTCGGCCCCCGCGGCCGCCGTGCCTTCGCGGGCGCGTTCGGCGGCTACGCCCTCGATTCGTACGACTACTTCACGCTGCCCCTGAGCATGGTGGCGCTCGCGTCCTACTTCGGCCTGGACAGCGGCCAGACGGGCCTGTTCACCACGGTCACCCTGGTCGTCTCCGCGATCGGCGGGGCGGCCGCGGGCGTGCTCGCGGACCGGATCGGGCGTGTGAAGGCTCTGATGATCACCGTGATCACGTACGCCGTGTTCACGGTGGCCTGCGGCTTCGCGCCCAACTACGAGACACTGCTGGTCTTCCGGGCCCTCCAGGGACTCGGCTTCGGCGGTGAGTGGGCGGTCGGCGCGATCCTGGTCGCCGAGTACGCGAGCGCGAAGCACCGTGGCCGGACGCTCGGGGCGATCCAGAGTTCGTGGGCCGTCGGCTGGGGACTCGCGGTCGTCGTCTACACGCTGGTGTTCCAGTTCCTCGACGAGGACGTCGCCTGGCGCGTGATGTTCTGGACCGGCGCGCTGCCCGCACTGCTCGTCGTGTGGGTGCGGCGCCAGGTCAAGGACGCCCCCGAGGCGAAGGCGGCGCGTGAGAAGAGCAGCCAGAAGGGCTCGTTCAAGGCGATCTTCAAGCCGGCCACGGCCGGGGATCCGGGCATGCTGCGCACCACGCTCTTCGCCGTGCTGCTGTCCACCGGTGTCCAGGGCGGTTACTACACGCTGGCCACCTGGGTGCCCACGTACCTGAAGAGCGAGCGGGAACTGTCCGTCGTCGGCACCGGCGGCTACCTGACGTTCCTGATCTCCGGTGCCTTCATCGGCTACCTCACGGGCGGCTACCTCACCGACCGGCTGGGCCGCCGGCGGAACATCTGGCTCTTCGCGGTCCTCTCGGCGCTGTGCATCCTGGCGTACGCGAACATCCCCAGCGGCGCCAACACCCTGCTCCTCGTGCTCGGTTTCCCGCTCGGGTTCTGTATGTCGGCGATCTTCAGCGGCTTCGGCTCGTACCTGAGCGAGCTGTACCCGTCGGCCGTGCGCGGTACGGGGCAGGGCTTCACGTACAACACCGGCCGCGCCGTGGGCGCCGTCTTCCCCACCACGGTGGGCTTCCTGGCCGACAGCTGGGGTGTGGGTGGCGCGCTGGTCTTCGGCGCGATCGGCTACGGCCTGGCGGCGATCGCGCTGCTGGGGCTTCCGGAGACGCGCGGAAAGGAGCTCGTGTGAACCGCACCGCCACAGCCCAGGACCGGCCCACGGTCCTGGGCGCCCAGGACCACCCCACGACCCCGGTCACGCAGGACCGCCCCGCAACCCTGGTCGAGCAGGACCGACCTGTGACCCTCGTCGACGAGCACGCGCACGCGTGGACCCCCGGTGAGGCGCGCGCCCGGTTCCGTTCGGGCGTGTCGGGACCCACCGCCGGGGTGGCCGCCGGGCACACCCAGGCGAACCTGATCTCGGTGCCCGCCGACTGGGCGTACGACATGCTGCTGTTCTGCCAGCGCAACCCCAAGCCGTGCCCGGTGCTCGACGTCACGGACGCCGGCTCGTGGACGACCCCGCTCGCCGAGGGCGCGGACCTGCGCACCGACCTGCCGCGCTACCGCGTGTGGGAGCACGGCGAGCTGGTGGCCGAGCCCACGGACGTGGTGGACGTGTGGCGCGACGACCTGGTCTCGTTCCTGATCGGGTGCAGCTTCACCTTCGAGTGGGCGCTGACCGAGGCGGGCGTCCCGATGCGCCACATCGAGCAGGGCCGCAACGTCTCCATGTACGTGACCGGCCGCGAGTGCCGCCCCGCCGGTCGGCTGCGCGGCCCGATGGTGGTGTCGATGCGGCCGGTGCCGCCCGAGCACCTGCCGGCCGCGATCCGTGAGAGCAGCCTGCTCCCGGCCGTGCACGGCAGCCCGGTGCACTGCGGCGAGGCGTCGGGGCTGGGCATCGCGGACCTGTCCCGCCCGGACTTCGGTGATCCGGTGGACGCCGAGCCGGGCGACATCCCGGTGTTCTGGGCCTGCGGGGTGACACCCCAGGCGGCCGTGATGGCCTCGCGCCCGCCCTTCGCCCTCACCCACGCGCCGGGCCAGATGTTCCTCACCGACGCCCGCGACGAGCAGTACCGCGTGGCCGTGACCTGATACATGGCCCGATACGCGGCCTGGTACATGGCCTGATACACAAGGCGGACACACGGAGCAGAACGGAACACCATGACCTCGATCGACCTGAACGCCGACCTCGGCGAGGGCTTCGGCCGCTGGCGGCTCACCGACGACGAAGGGCTCCTGTCCGTCGTCACCAGCGCCAACGTGGCCTGCGGTTTCCACGCCGGGGACGCGGCCACGATGCGGTGGGTGTGCGAGCTGGCGGCCGAGCGCGGCGTACGGATCGGCGCGCAGGTCTCGTACCGCGACCTGGCCGGGTTCGGGCGGCGCGCGATGGACGTGCCGTCCGCCGAGCTGGCGGCCGAAGTGGCCTACCAGATCGGTGCGTTGGAGGTCTTCGCGCGGGCTGCGGGCGCCCGTGTGGCGTACGTGAAGCCGCACGGCGCGCTCTACAACCGTGTCGTGCGCGACGAGGAGCAGGCCGGTGCGGTCGTCGAGGGCGTCCGGCTCGCGGACGTCACGCTGCCCGTGCTGGGGCTGCCCGGCTCGCGTTTCCTCAAGCTGGCCGAGCAGGCCGGTCAGCCGGTGGTCACCGAGGCGTTCGCGGACCGCGCGTACACCGACGAGGGCACGCTGGTGCCGCGCGGCCAGGACGGCGCCGTGATCACGGACGCGGCCGCGGTGGTCGAGCGGTCGGTGGGCCTGGCGCGCGACGGGGCGGTCATGTCCCGGTCGGGGGACCGCGTCATGGTCCGCGCCCGCTCGTTGTGTCTGCACGGCGACACTCCGGGCGCGGTGGAGCTCGCCCACCGCGTCCGGGGCGCGCTCAAGTCCGCGGGCGTCCGCGTGGAGGCGTTCGTATGAGGGCGCTGCCGGTCGGGGACCGCGCGCTCCTGATCGAGGTCGAAACGGGTGAGGAGGCGCAGGCCCTGCACGCCGAGCTACTGCGCCGCCGTGCCACGGGAGACCTGGCGGTGGCCGAGATCGTCCCCGCGGCCCGCACGGTCCTCCTGGACGGCCTGCACGCCCCGTCCCGCCTCGCCGAGCGGCTCTCCTCCTGGGAGGTGCCGCCCGTGCCGCCACGCGCGGAGGACGTGGTGGAGATCCCCGTGCGGTACGACGGCCCCGACCTGGCGGAGGTCGCCGCACTCTGGGACATGGACGAGGCGGAGGTCGTCCGCACCCACTCCGCGGCCGAGTTCCGGGTCGCCTTCTGCGGGTTCGCCCCGGGCTTCGGCTACCTCACGGGCCTGCCTCGCGAGGTGCCGCGCCGGGCGACGCCGCGGACGGCCGTGCCGCCGGGGTCGGTCGCCCTGGCGGGTCCGTACACGGGCGTGTACCCGCGCTCCTCCCCCGGCGGCTGGCAGCTGATCGGCACGACGGACGCGGTGCTGTGGGACCACGCGCGCGTGCCGGCGGCTCTGCTGTCACCTGGTACCCGGGTCCGCTTCGTCCCGTTGGGGGCACCGTGACGGACCGCGCCCTCGTCGTCGTGCGCGCCGGGGCCCTCACCACCGTTCAGGACCAGGGGCGGCCCGGCCACGCCCACCTCGGCGTGCCGCGCTCGGGAGCACTGGACGCGCCCGCCGCCGCGCTGGTCAACCGGCTCGTGGGCAACGCCCCGGAGGCGGCCGTCCTGGAGACCACGCTCAACGGGTGTGCCGTACGGCCGCGTTCGACGGTCACCATGGCCGTCGGGGGCGCTCCCTGCACGGTCACCGTGGACGGGCGCCCGGCGGCCTGGGGCACTGCACTGCGGGTCCCCGGCGGGGCACTGCTCGACATCGGGCCCGCCCGGTCAGGAGTACGCGGCTATCTCGCCGTCTCCGGTGGCGTGGCCGTGGAGCCTGTGCTGGGCAGCCGCTCGACGGACCTGCTGTCGGGGCTGGGTCCCGCTCCGCTGACCGACGGCACGGTGCTGCCCCTGGGGCCGCCGACGACGGCCCACGCGCGCGTGGACGTCGTTCCGCACCCGGCGCCGCCCGCCGAGCTCGTCCTGCGCGTGACGCTCGGCCCGCGCGACGACTGGTTCACCACGGCGGCCGTGCGGGCGTTCACCACGCGCGCGTACACGGTGTCCACCGCGAGCAACCGCATCGGCCTGCGCACGGAGGGTCCCGCCCTGGAGCGGGCGGTTCCGGGCGAACTCCCCAGCGAGGGCATGGTGCTGGGCGCGGTGCAGGTACCGCCGGACGGCCGCCCGGTCGTGTTCCTCGCCGACCACCCGACCACCGGCGGCTACCCGGTGATCGCGGTCGTCCACCCGACGGACCTGCCCGCGGCGGCCCAGGCTGCGCCGGGTACACCGGTGCGCTTCGTCGCCGTACGCCGGCGGGGCTGAGGTCGCCGGAGGGGCCGAACCCCGCGCACATGGGCAGACGCACGCTCACGCCGCCTCCGGCCGCTCCCCCACCGTCAGCGCGGCCAGCGCCGACGCCACCGCGTGGGAGGCGCTGAGGTCCAGCCGGGCGCTGGTGCCACGGGCCTTGTGGCGGACCTCGGCCGCGGCGAGGGTGAGGAGCTGCGGCAGCAGGTCGGTGCACCGGCGGGCGACCCAGCCGGTGCCCTTCGTGGCGAGCCACCACAGGCCGGCCGACCGGGTGGGCACGGCGAACTCGGGCTCCGGAGACGGCTCGCTGCCTGTCGCGATGCCCGCCTCCGCGAGCAGTGCGTGGAAGCGGAGGGCGAGCTGCCGGTGCCCGCGTTCCCCCGGGTGGAGCCGGTCCGCGCTCCACATGGCGCGATCCGTGAGCCACGCGCCCTCGGAGGCGTGCAGATGAACCGCCTCGTACCGCTCGGACAGGGCGTGGACCACGGCGTTGACCGCGCGCTGCCGCCGGGCGAGCGGGCGGGCCAGGGCGCCGGGCAGACCGAGCATCGCCCCGGGGTCGGGCAGACAGGCGGTGAGCAGGAGGGCGCCCTGGGCGCGGAAGGCCGCGTACACCTCGTCGAGGCGGGCCGCGACGGCGTGGATGTCGAAGGTGCAGCGCAGGGTGTCGTTGACGCCGATGACGACGGAGACCACGTCCGGTCGCAGGGCCAGCGCGGCGGGGGTCTGCCGCTCCAGGACGTCGCGCGTCTGGGAGCCGCTGACCGCGAGGTTGGTGAAGTCCACGGCCGGGCCGAGCCCGCCGGCGAGGAGCGCGGCCCAGCCGCGCCAGCCGTCCCCGACGGGGTCCCCGATGCCCTCGGTCAGCGAGTCGCCGAGGGCCACGAACCGCAGGGGTCTCATCCCACGCCCTCCCGGACCGGGTCGGCACCCTCCCGAAGGGGCCACCGCGCGGCGGCGTCGTGCGCCTCGAGGAACGCCTCCACCGCGTTCTTCCACCCGAAGCACTCCGCACGCGCGCGTGCCGTCTCCCGGCGCTCGTGCTCCGGGCGCGCGAGGAGCATCTCCACGGCGTCGGCGAACGACGCCCCGTTGTCGGCGGCCGTGGCCCCGGCCGACCCGACGACCTCCGGGAGCGCGGACGAGGCGCTGGCCACCACGGGCGTACCGCAGGCCATCGCCTCCAGCGCCGCGAGCCCGAACGTCTCCGCGGGCCCCGGGGCCAGGCACACCTCGGCGGATGCCTGCAGGGAGCCCAGCATCTCCCGGTCGGCCACGTGCCCCAGGAAGGTCACCGGGAGCCCCTGCGCCCGCTGTTCGAGGCGGCTGCGCAGCGGCCCGTCCCCGGCGACGACCAGGGTGGCCCGTCGCCCGCGCCGCAGCAGCGCCTCCAGCGCCTCCAGCGCCGTACCGGGCCGCTTCTCGACGGACAGCCGGGAGCACATCACCAGCAGCACGTCTCCCGGGCGCGCGTGCCGGGCCCGCAGCCCCGGGTCCCGCAGCGAGGGATGCCGCCCCACCAGGTCGACGCCCAGCGGGGCCCGAACGACGTTGCGCGCCCCGATCCGCACGAACTCGCGCTCGGCGAACTCGGTGGTGCACACGACCTTCGAGTAGGTGTGGGCGGTACGGACGTTGAGGGCGTCGGAGGCTCGCCGTGCCATCGCCTCGGACATGCCCCAGGTCCGCAGCACGCCGTCGGCGGTCTCGTGGGAGACCATCACGGCGGGCACCCTGGCCCGGCGGGCCCACTTGCCGGTCCACCGCAGGGTGGTCCGGTCGGAGACCTCCAGGCGGTCGGGCGCGAGCGACTCAAGGAGCGCGGCCACGCGCCGCTTGTCGGCGAGGACGCGGTAGCCGCCGGTGCCGGGCAGCAGCGGACCGGGCAGGGTGATGACGCGGCCCTGCTCGGTCTCACGGTCGGTGTGGCGCTCGCCGGGCACGACGAGGACGGGTTCGTGCCCGGCCTGCTTGAAGCCCTTGCCCAGTTCGCGCAGCGCGGTGCGCAGGCCGCCCGAGGCGGGGGCGACGAAGTTCGCCAGCCGGACGATACGGAGCGACTCGCTCATGCCGCCACCACCGTCCGTGCGGACAGCACGTCGGCGTAATGCCCGATCAGCTGGTCACCGACGGCCTCCCAGGTGCGGCCCTCGACCATCGTCCGCCCCGCCGCGCCGTACTCGGTCCGCAGCACGGGGTCGGCGGCCAGGACCTCCACGGCGTCCCGTACGGCGTCCGCGTCGCGCGGCGGGACCAACAGGCCCGTCCGCCCGTGGGCCACCAGGTCCAGCGGTCCGCCGGCGGCCGGAGCGACGACGGGCACCCCGCTCGCCATGGCCTCCTGGACGGTCTGGCAGAAGGTCTCGAAGGGGCCGGTGTGCGCGAAGACGTCCAGCGAGGCGAAGATCCGGGCGAGGTCGTGGCCGGTACGGCGGCCCAGGAAGGCGGCGCCGGGCAGGGCCTCACGCAGGCCGGGATCGCTGGGTCCGTCGCCCACGACGACGACCCGGACACCGTCGAGGCCGCAGACCCCGGCCAGCAGTTCCACCTGCTTCTCGGGGGCGAGCCGGCCGACGTAACCGACGATCGTCTCGCCGTTCGGTGCCAGTTCGCGGCGCAGGGCCTCGTCGCGGTGACCGGGGCGGAAGCGGACGGTGTCCACGCCGCGCGGCCACAGCTTGACCCGGGGCACCGCGTGCGCCTCCAGGTCGTTCAGGGCCACGGTGGAGGGGGCGAGGGTGAGGTCGGCTGCGGCGTGCACGGAGCGGATGCGCCGCCAGGCGGCGTTCTCGCCCGCGTGCACGTAGGTGCGGGCGTAGCCCGCGAGGTCGGTCTGGTAGACGGCCACGGCGGGGATGCCGAGCCGGGCGGCGGCGGCCATGCCGCGGACGCCGAGGACGAAGGGGCTGGCCAGGTGGACGAGGTCGGCGCGGTGCTCGGTGATCGCCGCGGCGACGCGCCGGCTGGGGAGGGCGACGCGGACCTGGGGGTAGCCCGGGAGCGGAAGGGAGGGAACGCGGACGACGGGGCACGGCGCCTGGGCGTCGGCCGCGTCACCCGTGGCGGTGGCCGGGGCCACGACGAGCGGGGCGTGACCGCGCGCGGCGAGGTGCCGAGCGGTCTGCAGGGCGCAGTGGGCCACGCCGTTCACATCGGGGGGAAAGGACTCGGTCACGATGACGACACGCATACCCGTGTTGTCCTCGGGCTGGACGTGGCCGCGTCAACGTGGATCTTTCCGGGCGGGGAACGAAGCGTGAGCGTTACGCACCGCTCCCCTCCGGCTCCACACGCCTTTCCCCCAGGTCACCCGCTGTTCATACAGGTGTTCAATCATTCATGCGGTCGTTCGCCCGGTGGGTGTTGACAGATGCTCACGCAACCGGTGTTCACACGGCTGATCCTCACACAACCGGTGTTCACACGGCCTGTCCTCACGCAGCGGGTCTTCGCAGGGCGGGCGTTCACACGGTGGGTGTGTCCGGTCCGATCCGGCTCCGTACGGCTGTCTGGACCTCGGCCTCCTCGGCCGGATCGGCGGCGAGCCGGCGGAGCTGTTCGACGACGCGTGCGTCTCCGGTCTCCGCGTGCCGGGCGGCGATCTCGCGGGTGGACTCCTCGCAGTCCCACAGGCACTCGACGGCGAAGCCGGACGGGAAGGAGGGATCGGTGGCGGCGAGGGCGCGGGCGGCGCGGCCGCGGAGGTGGGAGGAGGCCGTCTCGCGGTAGATGTGACGCAGGACGGGTGCCGCGCACACGATGCCGAGCCGTCCGGTGCCGTCCACGAGGGTCCACAGCGTGGGGCCGTCGGGTCCTTCGCCGCGCACGGCCTCGCGGAGCGCGCCCAGGACGAGGTCGCTGTCCTGGATGCCGCCGCGGCAGGCGAGGGCGCGTCCGGCGGCGGCACCGAGCACATCGGGCCGGTGCACCCAGCGGCGCGCCCGCTCGACGGCCGCCATACTGCGCATCCGTTCGAAGGCGTCGACGGCGGCGTCCACGACGACCGCCGAACCGTCGGCCACGGCGTCCTCGATCAGATCGAGGACGTCGGGATCGTTGCTGTCGGCGAGGTAGCGCAGGGCGGTGCAGCGGGCGCCGTCGTTGCCGGCGCGGGCGGCTTCGAGGATCTCGGGACGGTCCTCGGGCCCGGCGACGGCCGTGAGACAGCGGGCGGCCGGCACGTGGAGCACGGCGCCGCGCTCGATGCCCTGCTGGGCCCACTCGAAGACGGCCCGCACGCTCCACCCCGGGCGGGGGCCGGACGGTCGCATCTGGCGCTGCCATCGGTCGAAGCTGCCGGTTTCCTGGGCGGCTCGCACGCGGGTGGCGATCGATTCGCGGGGGTCCTCGGCCCACAGCCGCCAGGGCCGTGGTTCGAAGGCGTCGCGGACGGTGGCGGCGAGCTCGGCCTCGCCCTCGGGATCGGTGGCGAAGCGCGCCAGCACGGGTGCGGCGAGGGCACGCAGGCCGGCGTCGTCGTCCCTGAGGGCGAGCTCGTCGAGGGCCCAGGCCCAGTTGGTGCCCGAGGCGGCGTACCTGCGCAGCAGGGCGAGCGCGTCCCGCCTGCCGTACGAGGCGAGGTGCCCGAGGACCGCGAGGGCGAGTCCGGTGCGTGACTCGCAGGTGTCGAGCACGTCCTCGGCGTCGAAGAGGTGCCGCTCGATCTCGTCCAGCTCGCCGTTCAGGTCGAGGTAGAGACGGGCGTAGTACAGGGAGCGGTTCTCCACCTGCCAGTCGTGGCGGGGGTCGCTCAGCACACAGTGGTTCAGTGCCGCGAGCGCCTCGGCCCGCGGGGCGGTGAGCGCGTGCAACGTACCGTCGCCGCGGCCCCGCTGGAGCAGGCCGAGCAGCGTACCGCTGGGTGCTATGAACGGTTCGAACATGGGAAACAGCCTCACATCAAGCGTCGACGCAACCGGGAATCCGCACTACCTGGCCGCGTGACAACACGTCGGAGCGCCCGCCGTCTCTTGCTTGCTGTAGACCATCTTCCTCTGCCTCTCGTCGGTGGCCCATGCGGACCGATCACGGCCCACGCGGTGCGGCAACACCTGCCCAGCCATCGTGTCCGTGAATCACGACGTCATGATGACTCGACGGTTCAACCTGCCGCGACCGAAATTTCCGGCGGCCCCGTACCGCCTCCCCCGTCTTCCGTGTTTTACCTGGTCAGAACAGTCGGATCAGTGTGCGCCGAACAGTTCGAGCAGTTGTGCCCTGCCGAACATCCGGGCGGTGTCGACGGCCGAGGGAGTGCCCGCGAGCGCGTCGGCGCCGCCCTCCAGGAGGACCTGGATGACCGCCTCCTCGCCCTTGAAAACCGCCCCCGCGAGCGGTGTCTGGCCCCGGTCGTTGACGTGGTCGGCCTCGGCGCCGCGCTCCAGGAGGGCGCGCACCGCCTCGGCGTGACCGTGGTAGGCGGCGAGCATCACGAGCGAGTCGCCGCGGTCGTTGGTGAGGTTGGCCGGAACGCCCGCGTCGACGTACGCCACGAGCGCCTCGGTCTCGCCCCGGCGCGCCAGATCGAAGATCTTCGTCGCGAGCTCCACGACCTCGGGGTCGGGGGCTTCACTCATGGGTCGGACCGCCTCTCACAGCGAGCGCGTTCGAGCCCGGGAGGGCTCCAGGGACAACTTCGGGCCGCGTACGACGGCGGATCGGTGCCCGCCGTACGAGTGAATCGCCAGAGTACTGGGCTTCGCGCGCACATGACCGGAGCCGCCCGAGGCAAAGTTCACAGCAGCCCCGTCAGGCGGAACGCCGCGGCTCGGACAACCCGGCGGGGACTGCGCCGCGGCTACACCGTTCGAGCGAAAACAGCCCCGAATAACCCATTTACCCCTTTTATCGTATAGATACATCTTGTGACCCTGGAAGAACTCATGGTGACTGTCCCCCTCGACCAGGAGAGCACACATGATTCTGTCCATCTCAGGCGTCGTCCTGCTCGGCACCATCGTCTTCCTCTACTTCCGGAAGGACAATCTCAAGGCCTCGCACGCCATCGTGGCCACGCTGTTCGGCTTCTACCTCGCCAGCACGGGCATCGCGCCGAGCATCGAGGCGGGCGGCGAGAGTCTCGCGAGCCTCCTTGGAGGCATCAAGTTCTGATCCCGACCCCGCCCGTACGCACCACGAGGAGACCGAAGTGGCCCGCCGCCCCCTCCCCCGCATCCTGAGCAACGGCAGTGCGCACCTCGCCCGAAGCCGGGAGCTGGCCCGGACGGCGGCCGACGGTGCCACCGACGTCCTCCACCCGCTGATCACGATCACCCGTGGACTGCGTCGCCTGGCGGCCGCCGGGCGACGCAAGTGGGCCGACACCGCGAAGGACCAACGGGCCTCGTTGTTCCTCGTGGCGGCGTCACTGGTGGTGGTGGTCGCCCTGGTGCCGTACGGACCGCTGCTCGCCGTCATCGCACTGATGGCGGCGGCAGCCTGGCACGGCCGCGAGGGTGCGGGGGCGCCCGCCGGCCCGGACGAGACACAGAAGCAGCGCCTCCAGGCGCTGTACGAGGCACTCGTGCCGTACTTCACGGCCGCCGAGGACCCCGCCCCCTTGTACGCCCACGGCGGCGACTGGCAGAAGGCGTTCCCGGAGTACGGCTTCGACGACTCCGGGCGCGTCCAGCGGCTGGAGATCCACTACCCGGCGTACTTCAAGGACGGCGAGGCCGAGTCCCGCGCGCGGATCGAGCAGGTGGTGCACTCCAAGTCGGGCCGCGGCCGCGAGTACCTGTTCGACTGGTACGAGGAGGGCAACCAGCTCACGGTCACGGTCCTGGCGCCGCTTCCCACCGACATCACCGCCCAGCGCTTCGTCACGGCACCGGGCGAACTGGTCCTCGGATTCACCGACGCGACCCACGTCCAGCGCACCCTGCCCGTGGAGCACCGCGAGGAGCGACGCGACGTCCCTCCGGTCGTCTGGCGCACGGGGACCCGCTCCACGGAACCGCACCTGCTGGCGGTGGGCGAGCCCGGCAGCGGAACGACGACATTCCTGCGCTCCCTCGCCCTCCAGGCCCTGCAGTACGGCGACGTCCTGGTCGTCGAGGGCACCGGCACCGACGAGTACGCGTGTCTGACCGGCCGGGAGGGCGTGCTGGCCGTCGAGTGCGGCCTCGCCGGGGCGCTGGCCGGCCTGGAGTGGGCGGCGCACGAGACGGAGCGCCGGCTGATCGCGGCGAACCGCGCCCGGCAGGCGGGCCACCCGCCACCGGAGGACACCAGGCGCCCCCTGTGGATCCTGCTGGACCGCCCGAGCGCACTGGGCCACGTGGCCGCGGCCGACGGCGGCCGGGACCCGCAGTCCCTGCTCCAGGTGCCGCTGCGCCACGGCCGCCCGGCCAACGTGACGATCGTCGTCGCCGAACAGTTCGACGGTCTGGACACCCTCTCCGAAGCGGTACTGCAGCACACACGCGCGCGCGTGCTCCTCGGCTCCGCCTCACCGGAGCAGATGGAGGAGGTCCTGGGCGGGCGCCCGCGCACCACGCCCACCCCGGACATCCCGCCCGGTCGCGGATACGCCCGCCTGGGCGCGGGTCCGGTCCACCGCCTCCAGGTCCCGGCCACCCCGGATCCGTACGACGACGCCACGACCGACAGCAACCGTCAGGCGGTGCTGGACCTGCTTCCCGCCCGCACCGCGCCGGTGGACGACGTGCCCGCCCGGACCGACGGGGCGCCGGCCGAGCTCGGAGCCGGGCTGGAGGCGGCACCGGCGGCGACCGGAGCAGCACAGGTGAAGACCGAAGCAGTGCGGGTGGGGACCGAAACGGTGCGGCTGGACAAGGACGTGATCCCGGCCAAGGCCGCGGTGGCCGAGGGCTGACCCACCACGTCGGGCGACGGCGTCAGGCCACGAACGTGCGCGGCGTCTCCGCGCCCCCGCCCGCCCCCTTCTCCACCAGCCGCGCCGCCGCCGCGAGACGCACGGCCGCCTCGTCCGCCACGGCACCGCCCACGGTGAACGGCAGACGCACATACCCCTCGAAGGCCCCGTCGACCCCGAACCGCGGCCCCGACGGCACGCGCACGCCGACCCGCTCCCCGGCCTCGGCGAGCCGCGAGCCCGACAGACCGCCGGTGCGCACCCACAGGGTGAGACCGCCTCGCGGCACCTCGAACTCCCAGCCGGGCAGTTCCCGGCGTACCGCGGCGACGAGCGCGTCCCGGTTCTCGCGCGCCTGGTCGCGCCGGATGTCCACGGCCTGCTCCCAACCTCCCGTGCTCATCAGCCAGTTCACGGCCAGCTGCTCCAGCACCGGGGTGCCGAGATCGGCGTACGCGCGGGCGGCGACGAGGCTGCGGATGACGTCGGGCGCGGCACGCACCCAGCCGATGCGCATGCCCGCCCAGAACGCCTTGCTCGCCGAGCCGACTGTGATCACGGTCGAGCCGGCCGGATCGAAGCCGCAGACCGGCCGGGGCATCGCGGCGTCGTCGAGTTCCGGGTCCAGACGCAGCTCGCTCATCGTCTCGTCGGCGACGAGCACGGTTCCAGCGGCCCGGGCCGCGTCCACCAGCCGCCGCCGCTGGTCCTCGTCGGCGAGCGCGCCCGTCGGGTTGTGGAAGTCGGCGACGACGTAGGCGAGCCGGGGCGCCGCGTCCCGCAGCACCTGCCGCCAGCGGTCCAGGTCCCATCCTTCGAGGCCCTTGGCCATGGCGACCGGCACCAGACGGGCGCCCGCCTCCCGCATCAGCTGGAGGATGTTGGCGTAGGAGGGCGACTCCACGGCGATGCGCTCGCCCCGCCCGGCGAAGAGGTGACAGATCGCGTCCATGGCGCCCATCGCGCCGGTGGTGACCATGACCTGCTCGGGCATGGTGGGGATCCCGCGCGCGGTGTACCGCTCGGCGATCATCGCGCGCAGCGCGGGCAGCCCGGCCGGGTAGTCGCCGTGCGTGTGCGCATATGGCGGCAGCTCCTGCAGCGCACCCTGCACGGCCTGGGTGAGCCAGGGCTCGGGGGCGGGCAGGGCCGCGCAGCCCAGGTCGATCAACGAGCCGAGTGCCTCGGGCGGCAGGGGTTCAAGACCGCGCGCGGGGAGCGGGTTCCCGGCGGGCACGGCGGTCCAGCTGCCCGCCCCCCTGCGGGACTCCAGGAAACCCTCGGCGCGCAGGGCCTCGTAGGCCGCCGCGACCGTCGTACGGCTGACGGAGAGGGACAGCGCGAGCTCCCGCTCTGCGGGCAGCCGGGCCGCGACCGGCACACGGCCCTCCAGCACCAGCACCCGGATGCCGTCGGCGAGGGCGCGGTAGGCGGGCGGACGGCGGGTGCCCGGGCCCGCGGGGCGCTCCTGCTGGGAGGTGAGCAGCCGCGCGAGCTGGGCCGCGCCCACCGCTGAAGTCCACTGAGTCATGGTTTCCAGTCCACCTTCCCCGAATTGGCCATGGATGGCGTGTCCCGCCAAGCCACAGGGTGTCATGAGTCAGGCCACCGCCACCACCTCAGGGGGAACGTCTTGTCCAGCGACCCGTCCACCGACCCGTCCAGCGCCCCGTCCACACAGCGTCGCCTGGGGCGACGATTGATCCAGCTGTACGTCGGTCTCGCGCTGTACGGCGCGAGCATGGCACTCCTCGTGGAGGCGGGCCTGGGCCTGGCGCCCTGGATCGTGCTGGACCAGGGGCTCTCCGAACTCATCGGGCTGTCGATCGGCGTGACGGTGATCCTCGTGGGGGTCGTCGTGCTGCTCCTGTGGATCCCGCTGCGCCAGCGGCCGGGGCTCGGCACGGTCTCCAACGTCCTCGTGATCGGCCTCGCGATGGACGCCACCCTCGCGGCGGTGCCCGCCGTGCGCACCCTGGCCATACGGGTTCTCGTGCTCGTCGCCGGCATCCTCCTGAACGGCGTGGCGACCGGCCTCTACATCGCGGCGCGCTTCGGGCCCGGCCCGCGCGACGGCCTGATGACGGGCCTGCACCAGCGCACCGGCTACCCGATCGGCCGGATCCGCACGGCGATCGAGGTGGCGGTCGTGGCGACCGGTTTCGCCCTCGGGGGCACGGTGGGCGTCGGCACGGTCCTGTACGCGCTGACCATCGGCCCGCTGGCCCAGCTGTTCCTGCGGGTGTTCGCCGTCCCCACGGCAACCGTCAGCACGGTCGTTGCCACCGGTCCATCCGAGCGAGCGATACTTCCCAGGTGACCACCTCGACACGCCACCCCTACCTCGACCACCCCGGTCCCATCGCCTTCGCCCACCGGGGCGGGGCGGCGGACGGGCTGGAGAACACCGTGGCCCAGTTCCGGCGCGCGGTCGAGGCGGGCTACCGGTACATCGAGACCGACGTGCACGCCACGGCCGACGGACGGCTCGTCGCCTTCCACGACGCGACCCTGGACCGCGTGACCGACGGCGCCGGCCGCATCGCGGACCTTCCGTGGAAGGACGTGAGCCACGCGCGCGTGGCGGGCGTCGAACCGGTGCCCCTCTTCGAGGAGCTGCTCGAGACGTTCCCCGAGGTGCGCTGGAACGTCGACATGAAGGCGGAACCGAGCCTCCACCCGCTGCTGAACCTGATCTCCCGTACCGGCTCCTGGGACCGCGTCTGCGTCGGCTCGTTCTCGGAGGCCCGCGTCGCCCGCGCCCAGCGCCTGGCCGGCCCGCGCCTGGCCACGTCGTACGGCACCCGGGGCGTCCTGGGGCTGCGACTGCGCTCGTGGGGCATGCCGGCGACGCTGCGCCGCTCGGCGGTCGCCGCACAGGTGCCCGAGTCCCAGTCGGGGGTCCCCGTGGTCGACCACCGCTTCGTACAGGCCGCCCACGCGCGCGGGCTGCACGTCCATGTGTGGACCGTGAACGAACCGCAACGCATGCACCGGCTCCTTGACCTCGGTGTGGATGGCATCATGACCGATCACATCGACACGCTGCGCAAGGTTCTGGAGGACCGGGGAACCTGGGTCTGACGCCGTTTCGGCCCTCGCGCGGCCCGTTCACGGGGAAGCGAGGGGCACGGGTGGGCACCGACACCGTGCGGACGGACTCGGCCGACGAGGCCGCCGGGCGACGGCGCGAACAACGCGGCTGGTACTTCTACGACTGGGCGTGCTCCGTCTACTCGACGAGTGTCCTGACCGTGTTCCTCGGCCCCTACCTCACCTCGGTCGCCGAGGCGGCGTCGGACGCGGACGGTTACGTGCACCCGCTGGGCATACCGGTCCGCGCGGGCTCCTTCTTCGCGTATTCGGTGTCCCTGTCGGTGATCCTCGCCGTCGTGGTGATGCCCCTGGTGGGCGCGGCCGCCGACCGGACGGGCCGCAAGAAGCCCCTGCTGGCGGCAGCGGCCTACGTGGGCGCGGCCGCGACGGCGGGCATGTTCTTCCTGGACGGCGACCGCTACCTCCTCGGCGGCCTCCTGCTCGTCGTCGCCAACGCCGCGCAGTCGGTCGCGATGATGCTGTACAACTCCTACCTGCCGCAGATCGCGCCCCCCGAGGAGCGCGACGCGGTCTCCTCCCGCGGCTGGGCCTTCGGGTACGCGGCGGGCTCCCTGGTCCTGGTACTGAACCTGGTGCTGTTCACCGCCCATGACAGCTTCGGTGTGTCGGAGAGCACAGCGGTCCGCATCTGCCTCGCCTCGGCCGGCCTGTGGTGGGGCGCCTTCACCCTCGTACCACTGCGGCGGCTGCGCGACCGCGCGGCCCCGGAGGGCAGGGCCACGGCTCCTGGTCTGCGCCAACTCGCCGCGACCATACGGGACATGCGTCGCCACCCGCTGACCCTGGCCTTCCTGTTCGCCTACCTCGTGTACAACGACGGCATCCAGACGGTGATCTCCCAGGCCTCGGTCTACGGCTCCGAGGAGTTGGACCTCGAGCAGTCGACGCTCATCGTGGCGGTGCTGCTGGTGCAGGTGCTCGCGGTGGCGGGTGCGCTCGGCATGGGCCGGCTGGCGAGGAAGTACGGCGCCAAGCGCACGATCCTGGGCTCGCTGGTGGCGTGGACGCTGACGCTGGCCGCCGGATACTTCCTTCCGGCGGGGGCACCGGTCTGGTTCTTCGTGCTCGCGGCCGGCATCGGCCTCGTCCTCGGCGGTAGCCAGGCCCTCTCCCGCTCACTCTTCTCCCATCTCGTTCCGCCCGGGAAGGAGGCCGAGTACTTCTCGGCGTACGAGATGAGCGACCGCGGCATGAGCTGGATGGGCCCGCTGCTGTTCGGTCTGACATACCAGCTGACCGGAAGTTATCGGGATGCGATCATCTCGCTCGTGGCCTTCTTCGTCCTGGGATTCGCCCTGCTCGCACGGGTTCCGGTACGGCAGGCGATCACTGCCGCGGGCAATCCGGTGCCGGAGAGGATTTAGCACCCGAGGCGAAAGGGCTGTAGTGTACGCGTTTGGCCTGCCAGGCGTACCGTTACTGCGCGTCAAAGATGCCGAAACGCTAGGTGACATCTGCTGTCAGATGTGACAAACAGGGCGCCGGTGGGTACAACAAGGGCGGCTACGACGGCGACGCATGACCCGGAACGGGACACGGGACGGGAATCTTTACCGCCGACCGGACGTTGACCGGATGACGACGACAGCGACACCTGTCCTGTGGGCGACAAGCCCGGGAGGCACGATTCATGAGTGAGCGAGCTCTTCGCGGCACGCGCCTCGTGGTGACCAGCTACGAGACGGACCGCGGCATCGACCTGGCCCCGCGCCAGGCCGTGGAGTACGCATGCGAGAAGGGGCACCGATTCGAGATGCCCTTCTCGGTCGAGGCGGAGATCCCGCCGGAGTGGGAGTGCAAGGTCTGCGGGGCCCAGGCACTCCTTGTGGACGGCGATGGCCCTGAGGAAAAGAAGGCCAAGCCCGCGCGTACGCATTGGGACATGCTGATGGAGCGGCGTACCCGTGAGGAACTCGAAGAGGTCCTCGAGGAGCGTTTGGCCGTTCTCCGCTCCGGTGCGATGAACATCGCGGTACATCCGCGGGACAGCCGCAAGTCCGCGTAGTCCCTCCGGGGGTTGGGCGGCATACACAGCGCAACCGAAGACCGCGGGCACCGTACGTGTTGTACGGGGCCTCGCGGTCTTCGTCATGTGCGGGTCGTCGTCCAGATGGCACCCGCTGGAGGCTGGCGGCGATGGGCCGCTTTTCAGGTGCGCGGGGAACTGCGCGGATTTCAGGGGCGCGGGGAACTGCGCGACCAGCCCCCACTCACCCGCACGCAACCCACCCACCCCAGACACCCCCACGGGGGCCTGAGGGGCGGAGCCCCCAGGGATGGGACGGGTAGGGGCGGCGGGGGCGGGAAAACCACCGCCAAACGCCACGAGCTCAACGGTTCAGCGGCGGCCGCGGGTCCCGCGGAGCGTCACCGGCGTCATCCCTGATCACCTCACCCGGCACCACCTTGCCGTCCGGCCGATGGATGCGGGCCTGCTGGAAGGCGTCACCAAGGCTCCCGGCATCCACTTCGCGGATCTTGCGCTCGAAGGCCCGCTCCGCATACCGCCCCAGCCCCTTCTGAAGCGGCGGAATCAGCAGGAGCAGCCCCACGGCATCGGAGACGAGCCCGGGCAGCATCAAGAGCAGCCCGCCCAGCATCAGAAAACCGTTGCCCTCGCTGCCGCCGCCGTCGGCGGGAACCTCACCACGCTGCTGCTGTTGCACCGCCTCGGTCAGCTTGCGGAACGCCCGCCGTCCGGCCCGCTTGACCACCACCGAACCGAGAACGAAACCGGCGACCAGCAGAAGGAAGACCGTGAAGCCGCCGGCCGCCCCCGCGACCAACGTCAGCAACCAGATCTCCAGCACCAGCCACGCGGCGATGCCCAGCGGCAGGAACGTACGCAGCCGTGACCGCCGCGGCCGGGCGGGGTACGTGGGACCAGGAGCTCCAGTCGTCATGGTCCCAGTGTGCCTGGCCCCGGCTCAGAGCGGGATAAGGGGCTGGTCGGAGCGGAGCGAACGTCGAAGCACCTTGATCCCGGGCCCGGACCTACGACGGCCTGCCGCCACGCCCCAGCACCTTGCCCACCCGCTCCCCCACACCCCACGCCGTGACCCGCCACAGTGCCTCCACCATGATGTCGCGGCTCATCTTGGAGTCACCGAGCTCCCGCTCGACGAAGGTGATGGGCACCTCGACGACGTGGTACCCCGCCTTGATCGCACGGCGGGCGAGGTCGACCTGGAAGCAGTAGCCCTGGGAGGCGACCTCGTCGAGGCCGAGGCCTTCGAGGGTCTCCCGGCGGAAGGCACGGTAGCCGCCGGTGATGTCGCGCAGCGGCAGATCGAGGGCGAGTCGCGAGTAGAGGCTGCCGCCGCGGGAGATGAACTCGCGGGACTTCGGCCAGTTCACCACGCGCCCGCCGGGCACCCATCGGGAGCCGAGCACCAGGTCGGCGCCCTTGAGGGCGGTGAGCAGACGAGGAAGCTCCTCGGGCTGGTGGGAACCGTCGGCGTCCATCTCGATCAGTACGCCGTAGCCGTGCTCGATGCCCCAGCGGAACCCCGCGAGGTAGGCGGCGCCGAGCCCCTCCTTGCCCTTGCGGTGCAGCACCTGGACGTGGTCGTCCTCGGCGGCCAGCTCGTCCGCGAGCTTGCCCGTGCCGTCGGGGCTGTTGTCGTCGGCCACGAGAACGTGCGCCTCGGGAACGGCCTTTCGCACCCGGCCGACGATCGCCTTGATGTTCTCCGCCTCGTTGTAGGTCGGGATGATCACCAAGGCCGTGCCGAGGGGACCGAACTGCCTCTCCTGGGCTCCTGCCGCGAGGGTCCCGTCGCCGTCGTTCACTGCCTGCCCCTTCATGTCCGTACGCAGGGGTCCACCATAATGGCCCTCGCCTGCACCGACGCGTCGGCACGTGCGGAGAGGGGTGTCGATTCCACGGGAGCCGGGTGAGACCGCTCCTTGAGCCTGCTGTGTGATGTCCAGGATGCGCCGTCGTGCTCCGGAATGCGCGCCCCGGATCGGGCAGGGCCGGGGGCCGCGGCCGAGTACGGGTCCTGGAGAGCCCACGCTACGGATCGGGGCCCGGCGCCCTTCGGGCCGACCTGGGGCCCGCTGGCTGCGGGTCGTCCGAAAGCCGTTGTCTACTGAGCGTCCGGGCCCCACCCGGGTCACACCGATCTCCCAGGCTCTCGGCGTCTCCCCCGCTCTCGGCTTCACTCGAGCGGGAGGGACCTCATGAGCAGGGAGGGACCCCCATTTCACTGAACATTCCCTCGCCGGGGCGGACTGCGCTGGGCCTGGCTCCCAGTGACGGTGCGCCGGTGCGGCACACCATCCCTGACCCAGCGGCGTCCCGACGACCGCGCGGAAGTTCCCCGGTCGGACGTCCGGTGGTGGACCCGGCCGAACCTACCCGCCCCCAGCCATTGGCTGTCAACAGCCGTTCGACCTGCGGCGTTTCAACGAAACCCCAGGTCAGCGCGGAGGATGCCCAGGTGGTACGACAGGGCGGCGGGCCTCCGATCGGGGCCGCGCCACCCCGGGAGATCACTCGCCCGGCCGTACGAACACCGTCCGTCCGCCCACGACCGTGCGCAGGCAGACGGGCAGGTCCGTGCCGGGGCTCAGGTCGGGCAGTCCGGGGGTGCCGGAGCGGGGGTCGGTGGACCAGCGGGCTACCCGGTCGTCGGGGGCCTGCACGACGAGTTCGCCGGTGCGCCAGACGGCGTAGTCGGCCGGCGCGCCCGGGACCAGAACACCCGCGTCGTCCCGTCCGACGGCCCGCCAGCCGCCCCGCGTGTGCGCCGTGAACGCGGCGCGTACGGACACCCGATGCTCCGGCGTACGGTGGAAGGCCGCCGCGCGGACCGTGCCCCACGGGTCGAGCGGGGTGACCGGGCTGTCGGAGCCGAAGGCGAGGGGGACACCGGCCCGCAGCAGGGCTGCGAACGGGTTGAGCGTACGGGCCCGCCGGTCGCCCAGGCGCTGGGCGTACATGCCGTCCTCGCCGCCCCACAGCGCGTCGAAGGCGGGCTGCACGGAGGCGGTGAGGCCGAGTTCGGCGAAGGCCGCGACCGTGTCGGGGGTGAGCATCTCGGCGTGCTCGACGCGATGCCGGGCGGCGCGGACGCGGGCGAGGCCGGCCTTCTCGGCGGCGGCGCGCACGCCCTCGACGACGGCGGTCACGGCGGCGTCCCCGATGGCGTGGAAGCCCGCCTGCAGGCCGGCCTCGGTGCACGCGACGACGTGGGCGGCCACGTCGGCGGCGTCCAGGTACGCGGTGCCCGTGTGGTCGGCGTCGGCGTAGGGCTCGTGCAGGCACGCCGTGTGCGAGCCGAGCGCGCCGTCGACGAAGAGGTCGCCCGCGGCGCCGACCGCCCCCAGGGCACGCGCCTTCTCGACGTCCCGTTCCGCCCAGTAGCCCACCACCCGGGGCCCCGGGTGGTGGGCGGCCAGTCGCAGCAGCCCCGTGAAGTCGTCCTCGGAGGAGATCTCCGGCCCCGCGCACTCGTGAACGGAGCCGATACCGAGCGAGGCGGCATGGGCGAGCGCCACGCGCTGGGCCTCGGCGCGCTGGGCGGGACCGACGGCGCCCAGCGCGGTGGCGCGCACGGCGTGGTGGTCGTCACGGGTGAGCGGTGCGTCCGCAAAGGCGCGGCCACCGGGGACCAGGTCGAGCAGCGCCGTCGTGACGACCGCCGAGTGCACGTCGATCCGCGAGAGATACAGCGGGCGGCCGCCGGCCGCCTCGTCGAGCTCGGCGCGCGTCGGGGGCCTGCCGCCCGGCCAGCGGGACGCGTCCCAGCCATGGCCGAGGAGAACGCGATCGCCTGGGCGGGCGGCCGTGAACTCGCGTACGAGGGTGAGCGCCGCCTCCAGCGAGGGCGCGTCGGACAGGTCGAGCCCGGTCAGCGCGAGACCGGTGGACGTGGTGTGCACGTGTGCGTCGGTGAACGCCGGGGTCACCAGGGCGCCGTCGAGGTCGATCACCTCGTCGACGCCCTCCGCGAAGGCGTCGGCCGCTCCCTCGGAACCGACCCAGGCGATCTGCCCGCGTTCCACGACCATCGCGGTGGCGAACGGGTCGGCGGGGCTGTGGACTTCTCCACCGCGCAACAGCACGGTGTCCGACGAAGCGGTGCTCTCACTCATGGGAACAGTCTCGCGCCTCGGTCGCACGGCCCGGCGCACGGGGCGTCCCAGCACCGGCGCACGCCCTCACAGCCGCCGTCACACGCCCCTACAGACGCGGACGCGGTCGCACGCGCCCTCGCGGACACCGCCGCACGCGCTCCTCAGATGCGCGGCGGCCGCGCCTCGTACGGCGTCGACAGGACCACGGTCGTCCGCGTCGAGACCCCTGCCAGGGTCCGCAGCCGCGCCAGCAGTTCCTCCAGTTCGTGCGGGGTCGCCACACGCACCTTGAGGATGTAGTTCTCGTCGCCCGCGACGCTGTGGCACGCCTCGATCTCCGGGACGCCGGCGAGGCGTTCGGCGATGTCGTCGGGGGCGCTGGGGTCGAACGGTTTCACCGAGATGAACGCGGTCAGGGGCAGCCCGACGGCCTCCGGGTCGACGACCGCGGCGTACCCGCGGATGACGCCACGCTGCTCGAGCCGGCGCACCCGCTGGTGCACGGCGGACGTGGACAGGCCCGTGGCCTTGCCCAAGTCGGTGTAGCTCATCCGCCCGTCCTCGACGAGCAGCTGCACGATCTGTCGGTCCAGCTCCTCCATGGCGCAAGAACCTACAGGGCGGGTGATCTCCTCGGATACCTGAGCGGCGCAGGTCATACCCGGTTTGTGATGTGGCTGAGAGCTCTCTGTGAGCCGCCCGGGTGATGAGCCGGGCCCAAAGGGCATCTGCGATTGGCATGTGACGAACGCCACAGTGCGCGAACAGGCTTCGTGATGTTCTCGTGATTACCGCCGAGACGGGACGGGAAGTGCTTGCTGTGGTCGAGGCCGCAGTGCCGTCCCGGCCCAGCCCGAGGGGGAGTTACCCATGCAGAGTCTTAAGCGCCCTGGTCGTACCGCGCCCAAGCGCCAGCAGCCGGTCGTCGAGCCCGAGCCGGAGGGCGTCGAACCGGACGACGAGTTCGACGCGTACGACACCTTCGAGATGTACCGGGTGATCTGCCCGGACTGCGCGCAGCCCATCGCGCTCCTCGCGGACGAGGAGGTCCTGCCCGAGCACGCGCTGTGCGCCTCGCCGTGGAACCCGTTCGGGCTCACGGTCTGCGCCGGTACGGGCCGCGCGGCGGCCGAGGCCCGGTCCGCCGACGAATCCGAGGAGCCCCAGGAGCAGGACACGGCCCTCCTGTTGACGCTCCCTCAGGGGCTCGACTGGCGGACGCAGCCCTTCTCGCACGTCGGTGGTCCGGGCTCGCGCCCTATCCGCGTTCCGGTGATGCGCCGGGTGGACCACCGCCAGGCCGCCTGAGCGCGGAAGTCGGCGCGAGAGCCGACGTGAGGGCTGTTCAGCCCGCCTCTTCCGAGTGACTGCCCCTGCACCGTGGCGCGCGAATGCCGTGGTGCAGGATCAGTGTGTCCGTGGCCACGGTTCATCGAACCGGGCGCCGCGCGCTCGATGAAGGATGACGGTGACAGCCCGTCAATCACTCATGTTCGCTGGGCGGGTTGAGCCACGCTCCTTGATGCCCTCGCCGGATACCCCGTACGTGACCGCAGTGGACACACACCCGATTCCGGGGAGTGGTGACCGGACCGCCCGCATCCGCGTTGCCCGGGTATGACCCCCACCTCCTCCACGACCGGGCGTCACCGTCACCTCTTCGTCCCGTCGCCGCCGGGAGAATCGGTTCCCCGGCGCCTCCCCCAGCCCCAGGACCCGCCCATCTACAGCGCCCTGATGCGGATCTGGGCGGACCGGGGCCGCACGCTGCCGGGGCGCCGCGACCCGGAGTGGACCCGGCTGGCGACACCCCCGGGCGGACTCGGCCAGTCCACCCGGCTTACGGACCCGTTCGGCGCGACGCGTGATCCGTTCAGCGCGACGCGTGATCCGTTCGGCGCGACGCGTGATCCGTTCAGCGTGACTCCGGACCCGCGAGGTGACGGGCGATGACGATCCGCTGGATCTGATTGGTGCCCTCGACGATCTGGAGCACCTTGGCCTCGCGCATGTACCGCTCGGCCGGGAAGTCCGCCGTGTAGCCGTACCCGCCGAGGATCTGGACGGCGTCCGTGGTGACCTTCATCGCGGTGTCGGTGCAGTGCAGCTTGGCCATGGCCGCCTGCTTGGAGAACGGCCGGTCGGCGTCGCGCAGCCGGGCGGCCGCCAGGTAGAGCGCCCGGCCCGCCTCGATCTGCGTCGCCATGTCCGCCAGCATGAAGCGCAGCCCCTGGAAGTCCGCGATCGGCCGGCCGAACTGCTGCCGCCCGGTGGCGTACTGGACCGCCTCGTCCAGCGCCGCCTGGGCCAGGCCGATCGCGCAGGCCGCGATGCCGAGCCGCCCGGAGTCGAGCGCGGACAGGGCGATGGCGAAGCCCTGGCCCTCGTCGCCGATGCGCCGGGCGTCGGAGATCCGCACCCCGTCGAAGTGGACCTGGGCGGTGGGCGAGCCCTTCATGCCCATCTTCTTCTCGGGCGCCGCGGCGCTCAGCCCCTCGGCGTCGCCGGGGACCAGAAAGGCCGTGATGCCCCGGGCGCCCTCGGCGCCGGTGCGCGCCATGACCGTGTAGAAGTCGGCGATCCCGCCGTGGGTGGTCCAGGCCTTGGTGCCGGTGATCACCCAGTCTCCCCCACTCTCGGCTTCGCTCGAGCGGGAGGTGCCCCCACCCTCACGCACGGCCTTCGTCCGCAGGGACGCCGCGTCCGAGCCCGAGGACGGCTCGGAGAGGCCGTACGCGCCGAGCAGGCCGCCGCCGAGCATCGCGGGCAGGTGCTCGACCTGCTGCTCCTTGGTGCCGTAGCGGGCGAGCGCGTGACAGGCCAGGGAGTGGACGCTGACGCCGAGGCCCACCGTGAGCCGGGCCGCGGCGAGCTCTTCGAGGGCCTGGAGGTAGACCTCGTAGGGCTGGTCGCCACCGCCGTACTCGGAGTCGTACGGCAGGCCGAGCAGGCCCGACTCCGAGAGCAGGGTGAAGAGTTCACGGGGAAAACGGCCGGCGTCCTCCTCCTCGGCCGCGTGCGGGGCGATCTCCCGCTGGGCGATCTCCCGGACGAGCGAGATCAGATCCCGGGCCTCGTCCGTGGGCAGTTGACGGTCCACCGGCTGCGGGGCGCGGTCGGGCATGGCGACGCTCTCCTCCCTGTCGGGCACTGCGGCGGACTCACCGGGGATGGGGTGACGCCACCGGGTCTCACTTGCCACAGCCGATGGTCGTCTTCCGGGTCACGGAAGCCGCTGACCAGCGGCTGCGGCGCTTGGAGTATGCCCGATCCGGCAGAGCAAGTCACTTGTTAACGGTCGTTCATTACAACACATTCGAGTGATCGCCCCCGGCGCCCCGCAAGGGTCATCCCACCCCAAACCAAATTGGTCCGAACCATTGACCTCACTGGTCTAGTCCTCCTACCGTTCCCCCCACAACGCATCTCCGCGTTCATGCCCATTGGCACAGCAGGTCCAGGCACGCCCCTCTCTCAGCTCCCGTCTCCACGGAGTAACGATGCACAGACCGCACCGCTCCCGTGTCCGCTTCCGGACGCCGCTCGCCGTCGCCTCCTGCGCCGCCCTCGGCGCCGGGCTCCTCGTCGCCGCGGGTACCGCGACCGCCACGCCCGCGAAGCCCTCCCCCACGGCCGGCGCCGCCGGCTCGAAGGTCGTCGGCTACTTCACCGACTGGGGTATCTACGGCCGCCAGTACTACGTCAAGAACATCGAGACGTCCGGATCGGCGGACAAGCTCACCCACATCAACTACGCCTTCGGCAACGTCGTGGACGGCAAGTGCGCGATCGGCGACTCCTGGGCGGACACCGACAGGCCGTTCAGCGCGGACGAGTCCGTGGACGGCGTGGCCGACACCGCGGACCAGTCGCTGAGCGGCAACTTCAACCAGCTGCGCAAGCTCAAGAAGCTCCACCCGAACCTCAAGATCATCTGGTCGTTCGGCGGCTGGAGCTGGTCCGGCGGATTCGGTGAGGCGGCCAAGGACCCGGGAGCCTTCGCGAAGTCCTGCTACGACCTCGTCGAGAACTCCAAGTGGGCGGACGTCTTCGACGGCATCGACATCGACTGGGAATACCCCAACGCCTGCGGCCTCACCTGTGACACCAGCGGCCCTGACGCGTTCAGGGACCTGATGGCGGCGCTGCGCGGCCGGTTCGGCAAGAACAACCTCGTCACCGCGGCGATCACGGCCGACGCCTCCAGCGGCGGCAGGATCGACGCGGCGGACTACGCGGGCGCCGCGAAGTTCGTCAACTGGTACAACCCCATGACGTACGACTACTTCGGCTCCTGGGACAACACCACGGCCCCTCACTCGCCACTGACCGCCTACCCCGGCATTCCGAACAAGGCGTTCAACACCGCGGCGACCATCGCGAAGCTCAAGAGCCTCGGCATCCCGTCCTCCAAGTTGCTGCTCGGCCTCGGCTTCTACGGTCGCGGCTGGACCGGTGTCACCCAGTCGGAGCCCGGCGGCACCGCGACCGGCCCGGCGCCCGCCACGTGGGAGGACGGCAACGAGGACTACAAGGTGCTCAAGAACACGTGCCCCCCGACCGGCACGGTGGGCGGCACCGCCTACGCCAAGTGCGGGGACCAGTGGTGGAGTTACGACACCCCGGAGACCATCAAGGGGAAGATGAAGTACAAGGACGCCCAGGGTCTGGGCGGAACCTTCTTCTGGGAGCTCAGCGGTGACACCCCGGACGGCGAGCTGATCAACGCGATCAACTAGCCGCGGGGACACGGCACTCGGGGTGGGACCGGTCGGCGGGTCCCACCCCGTCTCCGTCTCCGTCTCGGTCTCTGGCTGCGGCTGCGGCTGCGGGCACCCGGATGCCGTCGGCGCTCAGAGAGCGCGGCGGGCCGGCTCCGGGGCCAGGTACGCGGGGTCCAGCTCCTCGATGGCGCGCAGGGTGCCGCCCAGCGTCTTCACCAGCAGCTCCCGCATGGTGTCGCGGGGCAGGTCGGACCGGTCGATCCAGTCGAGGGTGGCGCCCTCGACGCTGCACACCCAGCCGAGCAGGCCCATACGGGCCAGCGGCGCGATCTCGCGCCGGCCGTACGCCCCCTCGGCGATGGTCGCGACGATCGCCTCGCGGACGCCGTCCCGGATGGCGTGCACCTGCGTGTCGAAGCCGACGCCGCCGCTGACGATCGTGCGGTACGCGGCCTGGTTGGCCTCGGCGTAGCGGAGATAGCCGTCGAGGGTGCGTTGCACCCGCTCCTCCGGCGGGAGTTCGAGACCGCTCGCCGCGAAGGCGACCAGATCGGTCACCGAGTCCTCGACGATCGAGAGGTAGTAGCCGCGCTTGGACTTGAAGTAGTAGTAGATCAGTCCCTTGGCGACATGCGCCTGGCGCGCTATGTCGTCCATCGACAGCGCGTCGTAGGAGATGTCGGCGAATAACCTCCGCCCGATGGCTATGAGTTCGGCGCGGCGGGCGAGGGAGCGGTCGGTACCGCGCGTCCTCGGGCGACCGACCACGTGTGTATGGCTGCTACTCAATTTCGGCCCAAGTCTCCAGCTGCCAGCGGGACATGCGCAGTATTGCAGACCGGTGCCACCTGCCTGTTCGACTCCGATCGACAGAGACAGGGCCGGAGTGGACCGGTTCAGAGCAGGCCGAGCCCCGTGAACAGCATCGCCAGGACGATGACGAGGACCCAGCCCGCGATGTGCTCGACGATCTTCGGTCCGTCGCCCCTGGGGCCGCCGGTGCGCGCACCGGCCGTGGGTGCTGTTGTCGCTGTCATGGCTTCTCGCTGGTGTCGGCGTGAACGGTGGACGTCCCCCGCCCTTGTGTCCACCACCTTGCCAGGGGGCGCGACGGCCGCCGCCGAGACGTTGCTCACACACCACGGCCCCCGGCGAACCGGGGGCCGTGGTGCACTCGTGCGGCGCCCCGCCTCAGCGCACCCCCACCGCGGCCAGCGCCTTGCGCTGCCGGGCGGTCGGGTGGGCCGGGAAGTACAGGTAGCAGACGCCACCGGTGCCGGAGACGACCTTGCCGGAGGCGTTGTACCGCTTGGTACGGAGCCAGATGTTCTCCCACTCGCGCCGCTTGTAGACCCGCCGTACCGCCTCGTTGGTCGGGGAGTTGGGGTCGTTGGCGATCACGTCACCGTCGGCGGTGAAGCCGATCACGGTCATCAGATGGCCGGCCGTTCCGTAGCCCGCCCCGGTCAGCTCGGTCGCGAGGAACGACTGTGACGTTATGGCCGGGATGCCCGCCGCGATCAGGGTCTCCAGGTCGGTGAGCGATCCGAGCCGGGTCACCACGCCCTGGAAGTCCTGGTACGTGGCGGCGTACGCGGCGTTGAAGGGCCAGTTGCCGCAGCCCTCGTACTGGTAGTCGTACGTGTACCGGGCCGCGTGGCACACCTGCGGGTCGGCGTAGTCGGGGTTGACCCAGGAGAGGTCCTGGGCGGTGGGCCTCCGTCCCCAGTACTCGATGATCATCTGCGAGGAGGTGGGGCTGCACCAGGCCTCACCGCCGTTGTCGTACTCGGGGTACTGGCCCTTGTGGGTCTCCTGCGAGTAGCGCGGGACGACCAGTTCCTTCACGAGCCCGGGGGTGGACTCCGGGACGGTGAAGCGGTCCGGGACGTCGGAGCCCATCGCGCCGAGCCGCCATACGGTGGGGGTGAGCTTGGTGCCGGGCTTGCGGTAAAGGGTGAGCCGCAGGCGGTACGAGGCCAGCCGCAGGCCCGTGGCCGGATCGTCCACGGCGAAGGTGTCCGTCCACACGCTGCTCTTGCCGTCGCTCTGGTCGTCGACGGAGGTGCGCCGGATGTCCTGGTCGCCGGCCGCCCACCGCCCCAGCACGTACCACGGCGTGGCCGTGCCGTCGGAGTACGCGCCCTTGAGCTCGACCTGGATCCAGGTGCCGGCCGGGGTGCGGGCGTTCCAGGAGGCGATGGCCTCGGTCGACGGGACGGCGAGCCGGTGGACGGCGGACGTCCAGGTCGCGTACTCCCAGGTGGAGGTCTTTCCGGTGTGCGGATCGGTGTAGTCGGTCGTACCGGCCGGCGCGGCGATCACCAGGCCGGGCCGCTTCCCCGCCACCGCGCGTGTGCCCTTCGCGCTGCCGCCGCGCCAGTCGTCGTACGAGGTCCAGGCGCGGTTGTCCACGAGGGATGCCGGTGCTTTCGCGGGGAGGTCGGAGTCCTTCGCGGGCAAGGCACCGCCCTGCTCGGGACGGTGCGGCGCGGCGGCGGCCGGGCCGGCGGCCCCCGCCGCGGCCGCTGCCACAGCGGCAGCCAGGACGGTTCTGCGGGACGGCTGTGAGGCTCTGGTCATGAGCGGATGACCCCCAGTGGTCCGAAGCACGGTTGGGACGACGGCTGTGGGCCAACTATGGACGCCGGAAGCCGACTTCTGCCAGCACCACGCGCCCCGCCGAACCCTCCAATATTGGTCGGGACCACTGACATCACCCGCGCGGCGGTAAGCCTCCTGGAGCGGCCCAGCCGCTCGTCGGCAGTAGAGTCGGCGACCGTGGCGCGCCCACCCGGGCCGCCTTCGGACCCACGTCGCACCGCCCACGCACCTCACCGGGAAATCGCCATTCACGCCCTAGCCGAAAGCCTGCGCGGACTGCCGCCCTCCTGCGGACCGGTTCGTCTGATCGGAATCGACGGCCACGCGGGCTCCGGGAAGACGACCTTCGCCGGGCGGCTGGCCGCCGCGCTCGACGACGCTCCCGTGCTGCATCTGGACGACATCGCCACGCACGAGGAACTCTTCGGCTGGACCGGGCGGCTGCTCAGCCAGGTGATCGAACCGCTCGACCGCGGCGAGACGGCGCACTATCTCCCCTACGACTGGCGCGCGCGGAACTTCGGCGCACCCCGCCCGTTGCCGCCCGCACCGGTCGTCCTGGTCGAAGGGGTGGGCGCGGGCCGCCGCGCGCTGAGGCCGTACCTGGCGCGGCTGCTGTGGCTGGAGGTGTCGAACGAGGAGGCATGGACACGGGGGCGCTCACGGGACGGGGAGGAGCAGCGGGAGTTCTGGGCCGGGTGGGTCGCAGCGGAGCGTCTGCATTTCACCGAGGATCCGTCCCGGCCCCATGCCGACCTTCTGGTTCAGCAGCGACCAGAGGGGTACATGTTGCTGCCGGGACCTGCCGGGACTGCAGAATCGACCTTGTTCCTCACGCACGGTAACGGCCCGTCCGCAGTGTGCTGAACTCGTGAAGAGCCTTGCGGAGGAACTTGTCCGAGTGCTTCAACTCGGCTTGACCCGGGGCCCGTACAGGACTTACGTTCTCAATGTGCGGTCATTCGAGACCGCCTCAGACGCGAAGCCCCCGGTTGTTCCCCCGTGATCGGGGGCTTCGTTCTGCCCGCACCCCTCCCTTCCGGGCCGCGCAGAACACAACTTGTTCACCCTCGGTCACCGAGCGCAGTGGGCACCCGTCCGCCCCCACCTCGCAAGACGGGCCGTGCGGCACCCTTCGATGGGCGACCGAGCCGCAGGTACGATGCCATCGGTGCGACCTTCGGACGGCTGCAGAAACGCACCGATGCAACTCCCGTCCGCGGCACAGCGGTTCGACGAAGGCTGCCACGGGCACCGGCCCGGCGGCATACCGACGGGGGCACGGTTTGTGGGGGACGTGATGGATTTCGGCACGCGGGGCCCCGAGGCCCCGGCCGACCTCGCCTGGCTGCGAGGTGTGGACGCCTACACGATGGGCGCCTATCCGCAGGCCGAGGAGGAGTTCCGCGCCGCGGTGCGGATGGATCCCGGGATGGCCGACGGCTGGCTGGGGCTCCACGCGCTGCGGGTGGACACGACGACCGCGCTGCTGAGGATGTTCCGGCACCGGGAGCGCTTCGGGGAACAGCGCGCCCGGCACCGGCGCACCCTCAACTCCTGGTACTGGCTGGGCTGGTGGGTGCAGCCGGTCCTGGAGAGCCCTCGCGATCTGTTGCTGGCCCACGCCTCGCACTGGCTGGACGGCCGCCACGTCCCGGAGCTGGACCGGGCGCTGGCCGGGCTGCCGCCGGTGGACACCGACACCCAGGTCCGCTTCCTGCACGCGTGCCGCGCCTATCTCGTCAAGGACTGGGAACAGCTGGTCCGGCACACGGACCCCTTGATCAATGACGCCATGCTCGGCATCGAGGCGGGACTCTTCGGCGGCATGGCCCGGGTCCGTCTGGAGATGTACGGCCAGGCGGAGCCGCTGCTGTCCACGGCGCTCATGCGCTGTCGCAGCGAACAGCCGCAGCGCAAGGAGCTGCGGTACTGGCTGGCGCGGGCGCACGAGGGGACGGGCCGGTCCGCCGCCGCACTCCCCCTGTACCGGGCCGTGCACCGGGTGGACCCCGCGTTCATGGACACCTCCGCCCGGCTCGCGGCGATCGCGGAGGGGGACGGGTACGACGACGCGACGGACCTCGCGGCGATGGCGCTGACCGGGGTCGGGGACATGATGGACGGGCCGGACGGCGTGGACCCGCTGTTCGGGGTCGACGGCCGGGACATGAAGCTCTCGGAGCCGGATCTGCCGCCGCCCGGTGGACTGCCGCCCGAGACGGTCGACACCGTGGTGCGGGAGAAGGCCGTGGTGCCCGTGCAGCCGCTGCCGGCCGGACCGACCGATCCGGCACTGCTGGAGGAGGCGCTCGCCGAGCTGGAGCGCATGGTGGGGCTGGAGCCGGTGAAGCGCCAGGTCAAGGCGCTCTCGGCGCAGCTGAACATGGCGCGGCTGCGGGCGGGGCAGGGCTTACCCGTCCAACCTCCCAAACGCCACTTCGTCTTCTCCGGCCCCTCGGGGACGGGCAAGACGACGGTCGCGCGCATCCTGGGCCGGGTCTTCTACGCCCTCGGTCTGCTCGGCGGCGACCATCTGGTGGAGGCCCAGCGCGCCGATCTGGTGGGCGAGTACCTGGGCCAGACGGCGGTGAAGGCCAACGAGCTGATCGACTCGGCGATCGGTGGCGTGCTGTTCGTGGACGAGGCGTACTCGCTGTCCAACTCCGGCTACGGCAAGGGGGACGCGTACGGGGACGAGGCGCTGCAGGTGCTGCTGAAGCGTGCCGAGGACAACCGCGACCACCTCGTCGTGATCCTCGCGGGCTATCCGGAGGGCATGGACCGGCTGCTCGCCGCCAACCCGGGTCTGTCGTCCCGCTTCACGACCCGCGTCGACTTTCCCTCCTACAGACCCTTGGAGCTCACGTCGATCGGTGAGGTGCTCGCCGCGGAGAACGGTGACGTGTGGGACGAGGAGGCGCTCGACGAGCTGCGCTCCATCAGCGGGCACGTCGTGGAGCAGGGGTGGATCGACGAGCTCGGCAACGGGCGGTTCCTGCGCACGCTCTACGAGAAGAGCTGTGCGTACCGTGATCTGCGCCTGTCGGGGTATCCGGGCATGCCGACCCGCGACGACTTGTCGACACTTCGGCTTCCGGATCTGATGCAGGCGTACGGGGAGGTTCTTTCGGGGCGGGGGCCTCAGGATCCGTCGGCGATGTGAGTGTGGCGGGGTGGGGGCCCCGCTCTCGGCCTGACGGCCTCGTCCTCAAACGCCGGAGGGGCTGGATTTTCCAGCCCCTTGGGGGCACCTCCCAGCGGTAGCTGGGGGAGTTCGAGGAGCGGGGTCCGGGGCGGAGCCCCGGATGGGGGTCCCCCCGCTCGAGCGGAGCCGAGAGTGGGGGAGGGACGGGTAGGGGCGGCGGGGGCGAGGAAAACCTCCGGCCGCCCCCGGCCGTTACGCCGTCAGCGCCCCCTCCGGGGCACCGCTGGGGCGGGGTTCCGTCACACGGGGCGGGGCCAGATCACGGTGGGCCGGATCCCGCACCTCGCCCACCAGCAGCTCCAGTACGTCCTCCAGAGCGACCAGCCCCACGATCCTCCCCGACGGATCGGCCACCTGGGCCAGATGCGTGGCAGCACGACGCATGACCGTGAGGGCGTCGTCCAGAGGGAGTTCGGAACCGAGCGTGGTCATGGGACGCCACACCTTCTGCGGAACCGCCCGGTCGGAGTCCTCCAGATCGAGGACGTCCTTGACGTGCAGGTAGCGGCCCATGAAGGCACCGTTCTCCGCCACCACCGGGAAGCGCGAGTAGCCCGTACGGGCCGTCAGCGCCACGATCTGTGCCGCTGTCACCGACGGACCCACCGTCACCAGGGACTCGCCGTTCAGCAGGACGTCCGTGACCGGGCGGGAACCCAGCTCCAGGGCGTCCTCCAGCCGCTCCTGCTCCTCGGGATCCAGCAGACCCGCCTGCCCGGAGTCCTCCACCAGACGGTTGAGCTGCTCGCTGGTGAAGACCGCCTCCACCTCGTCCTTGGGCTCGACGCGGAAGAGCTTCAGGACGACCCGCGCACAGGCACCGAGCCCCGCCGTCACCGGCCTGCACAGACGCGCGAACGCGACGAGCCCCGGGCTCAACCACAGCGCCGTCTTCTCGGGCGCCGCCATCGCCAGGTTCTTCGGCACCATCTCACCGATGACGAGGTGCAGGAAGACGACCACGGCGAGCGCGATCACATAGCCCAGAGGGTGGATCATGCCGTGAGGGAGGTGGATCGCCTCGAAGACGGGCTCCAGCAGCCGCGCCACCGTCGGCTCGGCCACCGCGCCCAGTGTCAGCGAGCACATGGTGATGCCGAACTGTGCGGCGGCCATCATCTGCGGCAACCGCTCCAGGCCGTACAGCACCTGCCGCGCCCGCGCGGTGCCCAGCGGTTCGATCTGGCTGCGGCGGACGGAGACCAGGGCGAACTCCGCGCCGACGAAGAATCCGTTGGCGAGCACGAGCAGCAGGGCGAAGAGAAGTTGGAGCACGCTCATCGGGCCGCCTCCGCGACAGGAGCGGGGGCGGGGGCCGGGGCGGGAGCGCTGTCCGTGACAGGCTCGGTGTCCGTGACGGGTTCGGTGTCCGTGACAGGCTCTGCGTCAGTGTGAGGAGCCGCATTCCCCGTGGAGGTCGTTCCGACGGCGGAGGCGCCCTCCGCAACAGGCGAAGCCTCCGCAACCAGGCCCTCCTCAGCCGACCCCTTCTCAGTCGATGCCCCTCCAGCCGGTCCAACCACAGCAGGCCCCTCCTCCGTGGCCGACGCCGTACGGACGAGCCGTACCCGCTCCGCCCGGTAGTGGTCGACCTGTCGCACCGACAGCCGCCAGCCGGGCAGTTCGGCCCTGTCGCCGGGGGCCGGGATACGGCCGAGCAGGTCGGCGACGAGGCCCGCCACCGTCTCGTAGGGGCCCTCGGGGACATCCAGGCCTATGCGCTGGAGCACGTCGACGCGGCAGCTCCCGTCGGCGTCCCACGCGGGGCGCCCGTCCTCGGGCGGGGCTACGGCGAGCTCGGGCAGGTCGTGGCCGTCGTGCTCGTCGCGCACCTCGCCCACCAGTTCCTCGACGATGTCCTCCAGGGTCACGACGCCGGCCGTGCCGCCGTACTCGTCGACGACGACGGCGATGGGTTGTTCGCTGCGCAGCCGGGCCAGGAGCGGCTGCACGGGCAGCGTCTCGGGAACCAGGAGAGGTGCTTGCGCGATGCGTCCGACCGGGGTGCGCAACCGATCCTGCGCGGGGATCGCGAGCGCGTCCTTCAGGTGCGCCATGCCGACGATCTCGTCGATGCGCTCCCGGTAGACCGGGAAGCGGGACAGACCCGTGGCGCGAGTGAGGTTGACGACGTCCTCGGCCGTGGCGGAGGACTGCAGCGCGCTCACCTTCACGCGCGGCGTCATCACGTTCTCCGCGGTCAGATCGGCCAGGGACAGCGTCCGTACGAAGAGGTCCGCCGTGTCCTGTTCCAGCGCGCCGGCCTGAGCCGAGTGCCGGGCCAGGGAGACGAGCTCGCCGGGGGTGCGCGCGGAGGCCAGCTCCTCGGCGGGCTCGACGCCCAGGGCGCGCACCAGCCGGTTGGCGACCGCGTTGAGTCCGGCGATCACCGGACGGAAGAGGCGGGAGAAGACGTGCTGGGGGCCCGCGACGAAGCGGGCGACCTGCAGCGGCCGGGACACCGCCCAGTTCTTGGGCACGAGCTCGCCGACCACCATCTGCACGGCCGAGGCCAGCAGCATGCCGACGACCACGGCGACACCGGAGACGGCGCCCTCGGGTATGCCGATCGCGGTGAAAGGGCCGTGCAGCAGCTCGGCGAGCGCCGGTTCGGCGAGCATGCCGACCACGAGCGAGGTGATGGTGATGCCGAGCTGGGTGCCGGAGAGCTGGAAGGACAGCTCCTTGAGCGCGCCCACGACCTTCTGGGCCCGCCGGTCGCCCTCGGCAGCCGCCTGCTCCGCGTCCGGCCGCTCGACCGTCACGAGGCCGAACTCGGCCGCCACGAAGAAGCCGTTGGCGAGAATCAGCAGGAACGCCGCTCCGAGGAGCAGCAGGGGGGTGGTCATGATGCCGCCGCCTCCGCACAGCCGATACGGACGCGGTCCGTGCTATGTCGGGAGGGGGCGGCGCAGGTACTGCAGGACGATCCGTCCATCGCCGGAGGGAGTCACTCCTCGGGTAGCAGGAACCCCTGCACGCCGGGCGGCGCTACAGGGGCGGTGGCGCAAAGGACACGCCTCCGCCACCAGATTAATCAAGACATGGGGTTGTACGGCAGGGGCGAATCCCCCAAGGCGACCCTGAACGTGCCATGAATTACCCCTGACGTGTCTCGCGGTCCCCGATCGTGCGGGCTTCCGCGAGCGCCCGCAGCGTGCGGGCGTCCTCGATCGCGCGCTTCTTGGCGATGCCCGGCTGGATGCCGAGCGCGGGCAGGCTGGTGCCGTCGCTGAGGTTGAGGAACACCCACGGGTCGCCGGGGCGGAGGTTCACCTGGACGATCTCCGCCCACGCCAGGCGCCGCCTGCCGACGATGTTGACCACGGTGACCCCGGACTCGTCGGCGACGACCTTGGGCCGGGACAAGAGGACCAGCACGCCGCCGAGCAGCGCGCCGGTGAAGACGAAACTCATCCGCTCCCCCGGACTGAGCTGCTCCAGCAGCATCGCGATCACCGTGATGACGGCGAAGATCGCGATGCTCGCCGTGAGCAGGACGGCCCGGGTGCGGCCCGGGCGGAACGTGACCGGGAGAGCGGGACGGTCTGGCAGATCCGACATCGTCAACGGGTCCTTCAACGGGTCCTCGAGGTCACAGACGGCAGGCGTGGATGGCCGTGGTCAGAATGGCCCGCGCGCCGAGGTCGTACAGGTCGTCCATGATCCGCTGGGCCTCCTTGGCGGGGACCATCGCGCGGACGGCGACCCAGCCCTCGTTGTGCAGCGGCGAGACGGTCGGCGACTCCAGGCCGGGGGTGAGCGCGACGGCCTTCTCCAGCTGCTCGACGCGGCAGTCGTAGTCCATCATCACGTACGTCCGGGCCACGAGGACGCCCTGGAGGCGGCGCAGGAACTGCTGCACCTTGGGCTCCGCCTCCCCCTCGGAGTCCGCGCCGACGCGGCGGATCACGATGGCCTCGGACTTCATGATGGGCTCGCCGAAGACCTCGAGACCGGCATTGCGCAGTGAGGTGCCGGTCTCGACGACGTCCGCGATGACCTCGGCGACACCGAGTTCGATGGCGGTCTCGACGGCGCCGTCGAGGTGGACGACGGAGGCGTCGATGCCGTTGTCGGCGAGGTGCTTGCCGACGATGCCCTCGTAGGAGGTGGCGACCGTCATGCCGTTCAGGTCCGCGAGGCCACTGGCCGCGCCCGGCTTGGAGGCGAAGCGGAACGTGGAGCGGGCGAAGCCGAGGGGGAGGATCTCCTCCGCGTTGGCGCCGGAGTCGATCAGCAGGTCGCGGCCGGTGATGCCGATGTCGAGCTGGCCGGAGGAGACGTAGATCGCGATGTCGCGGGGGCGGAGGTAGAAGAACTCCACCTCGTTCTCCGGGTCGACGATGCGCAGTTCCTTGGACTCGCGGCGCTGCTGGTAGCCCGCCTCATGGAGCATCTCCGCCGCAGGGCCGGAGAGTGAACCCTTGTTGGGGACGGCGATGCGCAACATGAGATGGCTTCCTTCGCGTGGTGCTGGACGGGGATGTGGTGCGGGTACGGCTCAGAGGCGGGCGGCTCGACGGTGGGCGTATCAGAGGCGGTCGTAGCAGCGGCGGTCGTATCAGAGGTGCGCGTAGACGTCGTCGAGGGAGATCCCGCGCGCGACCATCATCACCTGGACGTGGTACAGCAGCTGCGAGATCTCCTCGGCGGCGGCTTCCTTGCCCTCGTGCTCGGCGGCCATCCAGACCTCGGCGGCCTCTTCGACGACCTTCTTGCCGATGGCGTGGACGCCCTTGCCGACCAGTTCGGCGGTGCGTGAAGTGGCGGGATCGCCGTGGGCGGCCTTGTGCTGGAGCTCGGTGAAGAGCTCCTCGAACGTCTTCTTGGACATGGTGGCGCCCACTTTACGCGTGTGCCGCCGGACCTAACGCCAGGGTTCGGATACTGAGCGGAGCGTGGCGGCGGTCGCCACGGCCGCCGTGACCGCCTCGTGCCCCTTGTCCTCGTTGGAGCCCTCGATGCCGGCGCGGTCCAGGGCCTGCTCCTCGGTGTCGCAGGTCAGTACGCCGAAGCCGATGGGGACGCCGGTGTCGACGGAGACCTGGGTGAGGCCCTGGGTGACGCCCTGGCACACGTAGTCGAAGTGGGGGGTGCCGCCGCGGATGACGACGCCGAGGGCGACGATCGCGTCGTAGCCGCGGCCCGCGAGGACCTTGGCGACGACCGGGAGCTCGAAGCTGCCGGGGACGCGCAGGACGGTCGGCTCGTCGATGCCGAGCTCGCCGAGGGCGCGCAGGGCGCCGTCGACGAGTCCGTCCATGACCTTCTCGTGCCACTGGGCGGCGATGACCGCGACGCGCAGGTCGCCGCAGTTCTTCACGCTCAGTTCGGGTGCGCCCTTGCCGCTCACGTCTCTCCTCGGTGCCTTGCTCGGTACGACTCGTGTGGTTCTTCTGGGTACGGCTCTGGTGATGGTTACTGGTTGCCGCAGCTGGACACGGCGGGTGTGTCCAGCCAGGGCAGGTCGTGCCCCATCCGGTCCCGCTTGGTGCGCAGGTAGCGGAGGTTGTGCTCGCCCGCCTTCACGGGCATCGGCTCGCGGTCGGTGATCTTGAGTCCGTGGCGGGTGAGCGCGTCGGTCTTCTCGGGGTTGTTGGTCATCAGCCGCACGCCGTGGACGCCGAGGTCCTGGAGGATCTGGGCGCCGGCGCCGTAGTCACGGGCGTCGGCGGGCAGACCGAGTTCCAGGTTCGCGTCGAGCGTGTCGCTGCCGCGCTCCTGGAGTTCGTACGCGCGCAGTTTGGACAGCAGGCCGATGCCGCGGCCCTCGTGGCCGCGCAGGTAGACGACCACGCCCCGGCCCTCGGCCGCGATGCGCTCCAGCGACGTCTGAAGCTGTGGACCGCAGTCGCAGCGCAGGGAGTGCAGGACGTCACCGGTGAGGCATTCGGAGTGGACGCGGACGAGGACGTCCTCGCCGTCGCCGATGTCGCCGTGGACGAGGGCGACGTGCTCGACGCCGTCGACGGTGGAGCGGTAGCCGTAGGCCGTGAACTCGCCGAAGGCGGTGGGCAGGTGGGTCCTCGCCTCGCGGCGGACGGTGGGCTCCGAGGAGCGGCGGTAGGCGATCAGGTCCTCGATGGAGATGATCGACAGGCCGTGCTTGCGGGCGAACGGGATGAGTTCGGGCAGGCGCAGCATGCGGCCGTCCTCACCGGCGATCTCGACGATGGCGCCCGAGGGGCGCAGTCCCGCGAGCCGGGCGAGATCGACGGCGGCCTCGGTGTGGCCGTTGCGCACGAGCACGCCGCCGGGCCTGGCGCGCAGCGGGAAGATGTGGCCGGGGCGGACGAAGTCACTCGGCTGCGCCGTGCCGCTCGCCAGCAACTGGAGGGTGGTGGCGCGGTCGGAGGCGGAGATGCCCGTGGTGACGCCGTGCTCGGGTCCGGCGTCGACGGTGACCGTGAAGGCGGTGCGCATCGACTCGGTGTTGTGCTGCACCATCTGGGGCAGTTCGAGCCGGTCCAGCTCGTCGCCCTCCATGGGCGCGCAGATCATGCCCCGGCACTCGCTCATCATGAAGGCGATGATCTCGGGGGTGACCTTCTCGGCGGCGATGACGAGGTCGCCCTCGTTCTCCCGGTCCTCGTCGTCGACGACCACGACGGGGCGGCCCGCCGCGATGTCGGCGATGGCCTGTTCGACCGGGTCGAGCGCGAAGGACTCGATGGTGTCGGTGCGGTAGAGGATCGGCGCCGTGGTCATGCGGGTGCTCCTTCCAAGGTGGGCTGCCGGGAGCGCAGCCACCAGTCGCGCATGCCCCACAGGACCAGCGCGCCGTAGAGGACGTAGACGAAACCGGAGAAGGCGAAGCCGTTGGCGAAGTTCAGGGGCACGCCTACGAGGTCGACGAGCAGCCAGGCGAACCAGAACTCGACCATGCCGCGCGCCTGGGCGTACATGGCGACGATCGTGCCGACGAAGATGTACGCGTCCGGCCAGGGGTCCCAGGACAGGGTCGGGTAGGCGGTGAACAGGCCGCCGACGGCAAGGGTGCCGAGGGCGGCGGCCGCCGCCAGGTAGCCGCGCTCGCGCCAGGTGGCGAACCGTACGGCGATGGAGCCGTCCTGGGCCTGTCCCCTGCCGCGGTTCCACTGCCAGAAGCCGTAGACGGCGACGAGCATGACGACCACCTGCTTGCCGGCGCTGCCGGAGAGGTGGGCGGTGGCGAAGGCCGCGAAGAGGATGACACCGGACAGGAACTGCGCGGGCCAGGTCCACAGGGAGCGGCGCCAGCCGAGCGCGAGGGCGATCAGGCCGATCACGTTGCCGATCATGTCCGACCACTTGATGTGCTGGCCGAACAGCGCGAACGCCTCGGAGTTGAGCCAGTTCACCGGTCGGCCCCCTGACTGGTCCCGCGGTCGCCGAGGAGCCGCTCGACGTACTTGGCGATGACGTCGACCTCGAGGTTGACCGGGTCGCCGGCCTGCTTGTGGCCGAGGGTGGTGAGGGAGAGGGTGGTCGGGATGAGGCTGACCGTGAAGTAGTCGGGGCCGGCGTCGACGACGGTGAGACTGATGCCGTCGACGGTGATGGAGCCCTTCTCCACGACGTACCGGGAGAGGTCGGCCGGGAGTGAGATCTTCACGATCTCCCAGTTCTCGGACGGCTTGCGTTCGAGGACCGTGCCCGTGCCGTCGACGTGTCCCTGGACGATGTGGCCGCCGAGGCGGGCGCCCACCGCCATGGGGCGTTCGAGGTTGACCCGGGAGCCGACGGCCAGGGCGCCGAGGCTGGAGCGTTCGAGCGTCTCGGCCATGACGTCGGCGGTGAACCAGTCGTCCCCGTACTCCACGACCGTGAGACAGACGCCGTTGACGGCGATGGAGTCGCCGTGCTGTGCGCCCTGCGTGACGACGGGGCCACGCAGACGGAAGCGGGAGGAGTCGCCGAGATTCTCGACGGCGGTGACCTCACCCAGCTCTTCGACGATTCCGGTGAACACTTCCCGGGTCCTCCTGCCTCGTGGGGCACGGACTCCGGGGCTGTCGAAGACGACAGATAGAGCGGACTGCGGCACGGAGAGCGACGCCGCGTGGGACCCGTCCCGAGGACGGACCACAAACAGACGGCGGCGCGCACGTATGCCCGCCCGCCGCGCACTGCCTCCCATCCGGACTTTAACCGTCGGTCCAGGAATTTCACCTGGTCAACCGATCACTGGAAGCGATCGGGTCGCGGACTGTAACCGCCGGTTCGGACTTTCACCGACCCCGGAGTGCGCTGCTTCTGGTACAGGGCCAGTGTGCCACGCCTGATCGTCACTCATGCGGCCGAATCATGTGGGGTGGCTCACAGGCACCCGTTCTGGACTTCTCGGACGCCTCACCAGAGGGCCCAACTTCCGGACTTCAACACTCCGTTGAATTGGTACAGACCTCTTGACCGCCTGGTCTAGTCCTCTTAGGGTCTGCGATCACGGCGTCCGCCCGAAGAGCCACCCGGCGGCGGTGACGACGGCCCTTGCCCCGCCGCCGGGTCTGCCGGGTCTGCCGGGTCTGCCGGGTCTGCCGGGTCTGCCGGGTCTGCCGGGTCACGCTCGGCCCTCCCGCAGTCGCCAGGACATTTCCGGTCGACGATGTCACATTTTCCCCAGGCTGTTCGGTCCCAGCTGTTGCAGGGCGTTCCACGAGGGTGCGCCCGATGCCCGAAGGGACGGAACAGCATGACCACGATCCTGGTGACCGGCGGAACCGGAACGCTCGGCCGACTCGTCACGGAGCGGCTGCGCGGGAAGGGGCACGAGGTGCGCGTCCTCAGCCGCCGCACCCAGCCGTACGCCGTCGACCTGCGCGAGAGTGGCCCCGGACTGGACGCGGCCGTGGCGGGCGTGGACACGATCGTGCACTGCGCGAGCACTCCGCGCGGGGGCGACGAGCAGGCGGCGGCGAACCTGATCCGGGCCGCGCACAAGGCGGGCGTCGCCCATCTGCTCTACATCTCGATCGTCGGCGTCGACCGGGTGCCGTTCGGCTACTACCGGACCAAGCTGGCCGTGGAGCAGCAGGTCGAGCGGTCGGGGCTCGGCTGGACGGTCCTGCGCGCCACCCAGTTCCACGACCTGCTCGTGACGCTCTTCCAGGCGCTGTCCAAGTCGCCGGTCATACTCCTGCCGGCCGGGGTGAGCGACCAGCCGGTCGCCGTCGCCGAGGTCGCCGACCGCATGGCCGAGCTGGCCGCGGGCGGCCCCGCCGGGCGGGTCGAGGACATGGGCGGGCCCGAGGTCCGTACGCTCCGGGAGCTGGCCCACGCCTACCTGGCGGCCACCGGTCGCCGTCGGCCGATCATGAACGTCCCGCTCGCGGGGCAGGCATACCGCGACTTCCGGGCGGGCGGTCACCTGACCCCGGAACGGGCCGTGGGGAAGGGCACGTTCGAGGCGTACCTGGCCGACCGGTTCGCCACGGGACCGCGGAAGTGAGGGGGCTCGCCGACGCGACCCCTTGCTCCGACAGGACCCCTTGCTCCTCCAGACCCCCTCGTTCCAGGACTCCCTAGCGCACGGACGGCGACCCGAACAGCTCGTCCTGAGCGGCTTCCCGCGCCATCAGCAGCGCACCACGCACCACGGCATCCCCGCCGAGCGCACTCGCCCGCACCTCGGTCGGCAGCGGCGACATCCGCCCGAGCCGCTCGCCGACCCGGGCCGCGAGCGCGGCCCCGCCCGCCTGACCGACCTCGCCTCCGAGCACCACGCACCCTGGATCGAGGACGGCGACGACCGAGGCCACGCCTACGGTGAGCCGGTCGGCCAGGGCGTCGAGGAAGCGGGAGGCCTCTGCGGGCTCCTCCCCCACGGCTCGCCGAACGAGGGTCGCCGCGCGCACGCCGGCGCCCCTCCCCTCTTCCACCAACCCGAACTCACCGGCCAGTGCCACCACGGCCGCGTCGCCACCGAGCGAGTGGAAGCCCCCGGCACAGTCCGTGGCCGAGGGGAGCGTGGCCGTGCCGGGTACCGGGAGGAAGCCGATCTCGCCGGTGCCGCCGGAGGCGCCGCGGCGCAGGCGGCCGTCGAGGACGACGGCCGCACCGGTGCCGAGGCCGAGCCACAGCAGGACGAAGGTGTCGCCGGCCTGGGCGGCGCCGTCGCGCTGTTCGGCGAGCGCGGCGAGGTTCGTCTCGTTCTCGACGATCAACCGGGCCGGGAGGCGTTCGCCGAGAGCCGCGACCAGGCGGCGGTGCCACTCCGGCAGTCCGGACGAGTCGCGCAGCTCGCCCGTGGCGGGGTCGATGAGGCCCGGGGCCCCGATGGCCACGGTGTGCAGCGGGTCTGCCCCCGCCTCCTTGGCCGCGCGCTCGACCAGCGCGACCGCCTGCTCCACCGCGGGTCCGGTCCCGGTGTCGTCCGCGATCGGCAGGGACGCCCGGCCGAGTTCCCTGCCGAGCAGGTCGGCGATGACGACGGTCACTCCCTCGGTGCGCACGTCGAGGGCCGCCAGGTACGCGCGGTCGGCGACGATCCCGTACAGACGCGCGTTGGGTCCGCGGCGCTGCTCCCCCGACTCGCCCACGACGTCGATGAGTCCGGCCGCGGAGAGGCGCTCCACGAGGTCGGCGACAGTGGGCCGGGACAGTCCGGTGAGCTGCTTCAGCCGCCCTGCCGTCAGCGGGCCCTCCTGCTGCAGGAGTCTCAGGGCCAGCCGGTCGTTGATGGCCCGGGCTGTGCTCGGTGATGCGGGCATGCCGGGATCCTCCCAGATCACTGGCGGGCGCGACCCGTGGCCTTCCGAGCGCCCCAATTGACGCCTATCTATCAGGCAAGGTTCCTGATAGTTTACGCGGCGCGGTGAGGGCTGGGTAAGTGAGTGGGTTCGGTGAGAGCGGGTGCGGTGTGCACCGGCCCGGGAAGGGGACGAGGATGGGCGAGGTGGTCTACGACCTGCGCGAGGTGCGGCGGGCCCGGTACGCCGTGGCCGCCGTGTTCGCGGTGCACGGCGCCGTCACCGGGTCCTTCGCGACCCGTGTGCCGTGGATCCAGGACCACGCCGGCCTCAGCGCGGGGCAGCTCGGGCTCGCCCTCGCCTTCACGGCGTTCGGCGCCTCCTGCTCCATGCCGCTCGCCGGCCGGATCAGCCACCGCTTCGGCAGTCGCACCGCGCTGCGCGGCCTGATGACGCTGTGGACCCTGGCGCTGGTCCTGCCCTCGCTCGCGCCGAACATGTACACGCTGTGCCTGGCCATGTTCACGTACGGCGCCACGGCGGGCATGGCCGATGTCGCCATGAACGCCCTCGGTGTCGAGGTCGAGCAGCGGCTCGACAAGTCGATCATGTCCGGACTGCACGGCATGTGGAGCGCCGGCGCCCTGGTCGGCTCGGCGGCCGGCACGCTCGCCGCACATCTCGGTTCGGACGCGCGCCTGCACTTCGCACTCGCGGCCGTGTGCCTCACCACCTTCGCCGTGCTCGCCTGCCACTGGGTGCTGGACCTCAAGCCCGCCGAGGACGAGGAGCCGCCGCCCAGGTTCGCGCTGCCGCCCAGGTCGGCGCTGCTGATCGGCGCGGTCGGGTTCTGCGCGGTGTTCGCGGAGGGGGCGAGCCTCGACTGGTCGGCGGTCTATCTGCGCGACCAGCTGGGTACCTCGGCCGGGCTCGCGGCGGCGTCGACGACCGGGTTCATGATGACCATGGCGATCGCCCGGATCGCGGGCGACGCGGTGGTGAACCGCTTCGGCGCGGTGCGAACCGTCCGCGCCGGGGGCGTGTTCGCCGCCCTCGGCGGCCTGCTGATCGTCGTCTCCGGTCACCCGGCGGTGGCGATCAGCGGATTCGCGCTGCTCGGCCTCGGGATCGCCGTCGTCGTGCCGCTGTGCTTCGCGGCGGCGGGCCGCAGCGGCCCCAACCCGAGCCAGGCCATCGCGGGCGTCGCCACCATCACCTACACCTCGGGGCTGATCGCCCCCAGCGTGCTCGGCGGGATCGCACAGGCCACCAGCCTGGTGGTGTCGTTCGGACTGGTGACAGTGCTGGCCTGCGGGCTCGTGGCCTTCGCGAACGTCCTGCGCGCCGGCGACCGCGACCGGCCGAAGGTCACCGCGCCGGGCGGCGACCCGGCGGCTCAGCGCGCCAGGTCGTAGGCGTACCCAGGTGAGAACGTCCCGGCCGCGCCCTTGCAGCCGTCCGACTCGCCCGGCAGCTTGACCCACAGGTAGGCGTCGATACGCGCCTCACCGGTGCCGAGGGTCGGTGGCTGCCCGACCTTGCGGCCGGCCGGATCGCACCACTGTCCGTCGGCCGGGGCGCCGTTGCCGTTCCGGCTGGTGTCGATGACGGCGCCCAGACCGCGGGGACCGCCGAGGGCGTCCAGCACCGCCCGTGTGTAGGCGACCTCGGCGCTCGTGCGGTTGAAGTTGGACACGTTGCTGAAGACGCCGTCGGAGGACGCGGCCGAGGCGGCTCCCGCCTTGCCGAGCAGCGCGGCCTGTTTGTCCGGCGCGTTCCACTGGGAGTGGCCGGCGTCGTAGTACACCCGGGCCCTCGGGTTCGCCGCCTTCAGGACGCGGCCCGCACGGGCCAGCGAGGCGAACCGGTCGACGCGCTGTCCGGACGACAGGCAGTCGGACTGGGCGATCGAGTCGGGCTCCAGGATCACGATGACCTCGTCGGAGCCGAGCCCCGCGGCGAACCTGTCGATCCACGCGTCGTAGGCGTCGAGGCCGGGCGCCCCGCCCTGCGAGGCGCCGCCGCAGTCGCGGTCCGGGATGGCGTACGGCACGACGACCGGCACCCGTCCCAGCGCCGCCCCGCCCGAGGTGACCGCCCTGACCCGGGTGGCGATGGTGGACGGCGTGTAGTCGGCGAACCAGACGGCGGCCGGCTGGTCGGCGATCCGGGACTTGATGACCGCGAGCCGGGGGTCGGTCGGGTTTCCGGCGAGCCAGTCGAGGATCTGCGAGTCGGGGTGCCGGTAGAGACGGGCCGGCGCGGCCACGGTCTTCGTCGTCTCCTCCTCGTCGGGCTTCGGGCTCGGCGTCGCGGACGTCCGCGACGGAGACGGCGAGGCCGAGGAGGCCGACGAGGGTGACGGGGAGGGCGTCGGCGTAACGGCGGGCAGCGGCCGCAGGCTGGGTGAACGGGTCACCAGGGGGCGCGCCTCGTCCGGCCGGTGGTCGTCGTCGTTCAGCGCCGAGACCATCCCCGTGATGGTTCCGACGACGGCGACGACCGAGGCCGCGGCGGCCATGACGCCGCGCCGGGCGGTGCGCCTGCGCTCGGCCCTGCGTGCGGCCAGGCGCTGGGCACGTAAGCCTGACACGTGGTGCTCCCCCCTTTTTCCGCCGTGGGCGTTACCCCGTTCCGGGGACATGCCCGGCCCGGCGGTCCTGGCGTCAGCGTAGGGCTGGGACCCTGCCCCTATGGCGCAGTTGGAACATTTCACCACTCCCGTCGACGGGGTCGTCGCCCGTATGCGCGCCCTGGACGTGACCTTGCCGAGACAGGACGGGGTCGCCGTCTTCAACCGCGTCTACCTCGCCGTCACGGAGGCGATCGACGAGTGCGTCGACTCCGGCGGATTCCCGGACGCCCGGGCCGCGATCACGCTGGACGTGCGGTTCGCCGAGCGCTATCTGGGGGTGGCCGAGGGAGGGCGTCCGCCCGCCTGCTGGCGGCCGCTGCTGCTGTTCCGGCGTCATCCCGGCGTACGGCCACTGCAGTTCGCGCTCTCGGGCATCAACGCGCACATCGGGCACGATCTCGCGCTCGCCGTCGTGGACGCCTGTCGTACGCTCGGCTGCGAACCCGCCGAGCTGGAGGACGAGTTCGAGCGCGTGGGTGCCCTCCTCGTCTCGCTGGAGGAGCGCATCCGCGAAGAGCTGATGCCGGGCCCCGATCTCCTCCAGCTCACCGATCCGCTCACGCACCTCTTCGGCTCGTGGAGCCTGGAGCGGGCCCGCGACGCCGCGTGGTCGGCGGCCCGCGCGCTGTGGGCGCTGCGCGGACTGCCCGATCTCGCCGAGGAGTTCGCCGAGCGGCTGGACGCCGCCGTGGGGTGCGCGGGACGGATGCTGCTCACGCCGCTGCCGAACTGATTCGGCCACTCCTGTTCCGATCGCGCGCCGGGCTCCAGAACTCCCTTGTGAACGTTGTACGTTCAACAAGAGAACTAGTGCATCCCCTCTTGCAAAGGAGCACAGGGCATGGCGACGCGACTCGGACTCGGCCTTCCGCAGATGCGCCAGTACGACATCGGCAAGGACGTACCGGAGGTGGCGCGAACCGCCGAACAGATCGGTTACGAGAGTCTGTGGGTCTTCGAGCGGGCCCTCTTCCCCGAGCCGGCCACGCAGGGCCTGTACGGCATCGAGGGCCTGCCCTGGCCCGACCAGTACCGTCACGTGGCCGACCCTCTGGTCACCCTCACCCTGGCCGCCGCGGCGACCGAGCGCGCCCGGCTCGGCTCCAGTGTCCTGGTGGCCCCGCTGCACGTGCCGTTCCAGCTCGCCAAGTCCCTCGCCACACTGGACGCGGCGAGCGGCGGCCGGGTCATAGCGGGCCTGGGCACCGGCTGGTCGGTCGACGAGTACGCGGCCTCCGGGGTACGCCCCATCGAGGAGCGCGGCCAGGTGCTGGACGAGATCATCGAGGTCTGCCGCGCGGTGTGGGGCGCCGACCCTGTGTCGTACGACGGGCGGATCACGAAGATAGCCTCCGCCGAGGTCGGCCCGAAGCCGGCCCGGCCGATACCGATCATGCTCGCCGCGAGCAACAAGAAGGCCCAGCAACGGCTCGTCGACCACGCCGACGGCTGGCTGCCGGTGGGCATGGGCGTCGAGCAGATCGCCGCGCAGTGGCGCCAGTTGCAGGACCTCGCCGCCGAACGCGGGCGCAAGGAGCCGATCCAGACGGTGCTGCGCGTGAACGCCGTCCACACGCCCAAGGCCTACGACGGCGCGGACCGCCAGCCCTTCCAGGGTGACGTCGCGCAGATCGTCGAGGACCTCGTGGCCCACGCCGAGATCGGCCTGGACGAGATCCTCCTCGAACTGCAGGCCACGCCGCGGGACGCCGAGGAACTCAAGGACCTCGCCGCCGAGGTGTACGAGAAGGCGCGGGCGGCGGGGGTGTGAGACGGGGGATGTAAATCCCGTCAGTCCTCGGGGAGTTCGTCAGTCCTCGGGGAGTTCGACGGGGGCGATCTCGTCGAACACGTCGCCAGGCCCGGGGTTGGCCGGGTCCGTCGCCCCGCCGAAGTGGTGCATGACGCCCCAGACCGCGTTGAGCGCGGTCTGGACGGCGCCCTCGGCCCAGCCCGCCGTCCAGGAGATGTCGTCGCCGGCGAGGAAGACGCCCCGCTTGTCCTCGGGCAGCCGGTCCTGCACGAAGTGCGTGAACAGGCGCCGCTGATAGCGGTAGTGGCCGGGCAGGTTCGCCTTGAAGGCGCCCATGAAGTACGGCTCGTTCTCCCAGGACACCGTCACCGGGCTGCCGATGATGTGCTTCCTGATGTCGACCTTCGGGTAGATCTCGCCGAGCGACTTCAGCATGACCTCCATCCGCTCGTTCGCCGACAGCGGCAGCCACTTGAGGCTGTCGTCGCACCAGGTGTAGGAGAGGCAGATGACGGCCGGCTTGTCGGGGCCGTCATCAAGGAGGTAGGTCCCGCGGGTCATGCGGTCGGTGAGCGTCATCGACATGACGTCCCGGCCGGTGTGCTCGTCCTTGTCGAGCCAGAAGGGCCGGTCGACGGGCACGAAGAGCTTGCTGGACTCCATGTAGTGAGTGCGCTCGATGGCGGTCCAGTGGTCGATCGGGAAGAGCGAGTCGTCGCAGTCGATCTTCGACAGCAGCATCCAGGACTGCGCGGTGAAGACCGCCGCCTGGTAGGTACGGATGTCGCCGTCCGCGTCCGTCACGGTGATCCGGTTGCCCGCGGTGCGGTGCAGCCGGGTCACGGCCGGTCGTGGGTCGCCGTTCTCGTGCAGGGACTTGAGGGACGTCCCGTACGGCCAGTGCACGATCTTCTCCGGCTCACGCTCCCACAGCCTGAGCGGCAGCTGCTGGGAACCGCCGACGATGCCCCGGTGGTGGTCGTCGGCCTCGGTGTAGACAACGCGCAGGATCTCCAGGATGGAGTTCGGGAAGTCGGTGTCCCAGCCGCCCGTCCCGAAGCCGACCTGGCCGAAGATCTCCCGGTGCCGGAAGGACCTGAACGCCGCGGAGTCGCAGAGGAAGCCGTAGAAGGTCTGGTTGTCGAGCTTCTCGACGAGCTGCGACCAGATCTCACGGATGCGGGGCACGTCCCGCTCCCGCATGGCCCGGTTCATGTCGGAGAAGTCGGCGCCCTCTTCAAGACACTTGTTCCAGGCCTCGGCGACGTCACGGTAGACCTGCGGGAGGTCGTCGATCGTCTCGGCGTAGTGGGACTCGCCCTTGAGGTCGACGACGGTCGAAGGGGTGGCGTCCGCAAGGGGGTTGGGGAAGGGGCGGGTCACGAGTCCCACCAGGTCGATGTAGTGCTGGAGCGCCGTGGAGGACGGCGGGAAGCGCATCGCGCCCATCTCGGCGGTGAGTCCTTCGGCGCCGGGGCCGTCGAAGCCGACGGTCCGCAGCCGCCCGCCGATCCGGTCGGCCTCGTACACGACGGGCCTCAGTCCCATCTTCATCAGCTCGTACGCCGCGACGACGCCGGACAGACCGCCGCCGATCACCGCGACCTCGGTGCCGTGCTCGGTCGCGGGGATCTGGCCCAGGCCCGCCGGATGGGCGAGGAAGTCGTCGTAGGCGTACGGGAAGTCCGGTCCGAACATGGTGATCGGCGGCTGCTGCTCGCCTGTGTGCTCGGCTGCGTGCTCGACGGCGTTGGGCACGGTGGACGTCATGGGGTACGGACTCCTTGCGGCAAATGAAGATCAGGGGTTGCTCGGGCCAGGCGCCGGGATGCTCAGGCCAGGGGCCGGGTTGTTCGGGTCAGGGGCCCGTAGAGGCCGGGGCGGCGGTCCTCCAGGTACGGGTTCGCCTGTCGGGAGGCGGCGAGGAAGGCGGGGTCTGCTTCGGCGAGGAGGAGTTCCTCACCACGTCCGCCGCGGGCGCGCGCGACCCCGTCGGGGCCGGCCAGTGTGGAGATCCCGACGAAGTCGAACTCGCCTTCCTGGCCGACACGGTTGACGTACGCGACGTACATCTGGCTCTCGAAGGCGCGCACCGGGACCAGCGACTCGGCGACGAACTGGAACGGATGCATCTGAGCCGTGGGCACCAGGAGGAGGTCGGTGCCGGCGAGGGCGTGGGCGCGCACGTTCTCCGGGAACTCGACGTCGTAGCAGATCATGACGCCGACGCGAAGGCCGCCCAGTTCGGCCTGGACGACCGGCTGCTCCCCCGGCGTGAAGTGGTCGCGCTCGAAGCAGCCGAAGAGGTGCGTCTTGCGGTAGTTCGCCAGCCGGACGCCGTCGGCGGATATGAGCTGGGCCGAGTTGAAGACATGATCTCCGGCCCGCTCGGGATAGCCGTACGCGACCGCGAGACCGTGCCGTCCGGCGGTCTCCGCGATGGCGTCGGCGGAGTCGCCGTCGGCGGGCTCGGCCAGCCGCGCGATGTCGTCGCCGATCGCGTATCCGGTCAGGAACATCTCCGGCACCACCAGCAGCCCGGCTCCCGAGGCCGCCGCACGCCCCGCGGCCTCGTCGAGAACCTTGAGGTTCCCGGCGACCGAGCCGGGGCGGCCGGAGCTCTGGAGCAGGGCGGTGCGCATGCGTGTTCCTCACCGGGACGAAGGGAGTTGGGGGGCCGAGTGGGAAGTCGGGAGCCGACTGCCGGGCCACTTAGACGGTACGGTCGGCCGGCCCGGCCGGACAAGCGGGAGCCGTTGCGCGCCGATGAGCGAACCGTTGCGTGCCGCGCGGGTTCGGCGGCGATTCGTTGTGCACCTCGCGAGTGAGGGTGCTCCACCCGTGGGTGCAGGTGGGGGCCGTGCGGTCCCCACCCGGGGGCGGAGGGGCGATGCACTCCGTAGCGGGATGTGGCGAGGGGTGTGCCACCGGGAGAGTGGGACATGTCCGATCAACCGCAGAAGGGGCTCCCAGTGAACCGTCCGACTCTTCCGAACCGTCCCGGACTTCCGCACGGTTCGGCTCATCCCAACCGTTCGGCTCGTCCCAACCCGACCCTCCGTGCGAAGGTCTGGAAGGTCGGTGTGCTCGGGGCCGCCGCCCTGCTGCTGGCGACCGGCGCGGCTGCTTCCGCAGCCGCGACGGGCTCCGACTCCGGCTCCGGCTCCGGCTCCGGCTCCGGCTCCGGCTCCGGGCACGGACAACACAAACGGCGCGAGGCCGCCGCCCTGACCGGCACCGCCAAGCTCCAGCGGCCCGGTGAGGACATCACGTTCTCCATCGACGCGCACCTGGCCGCGAAGGACAAGGCCGACTGGACCAGGGCCACCGGCACGTTCCACTGGAGCCACTACATGGGTGACAGAGGCGGCTGGGCGAAAGCACGCGTCGACTGCCTCGTCACCGGCGGCAAGGTGGCCGTGGTCTCGGGCGTCGTCACGGCCACCAATGTGCCCAACCTCAAGCACCACCGGGTGGGCATAACCGTCCACGACACCGGCCGCGTCGACCGCGTCGGCTACAGCTGGGCGGTGACCGAGGACATGGGCCCGAAGGACCTGCCGAAGTGCGTCAGCTCGGCGCCCTTCGAGAAGGTCAGGAAGGGCACGGGCGACTTCAACGTCGTGCCGTAGCAGCCGGACTTCGAGCCGTCAGCAACAGCGCGGTCACCAGGTACGGCACCGCGAACACGGCGAAGACCGTGCCGGGCACGTGGGCCGAGCCGAGCAGCGCGTACGCGCCGTACACGGTGATCGTGGCGAGTTCGGTACCCATCCCGGCGACCGAGGTCAGGGTGGCCCGGCCCGAGCTGTCGATGCGCTGCTGGAGCCGGACGTCGGCCAGCACGGTCGACAGCTGGAAGCCGCCGAAGGCGAGGGCCACGAGAGCGATACCGGACGGTGTTCGCGCCACCGCGCCCGCGGCCAGGGCCAGCGCCGAACCGGCGAGCAGCAGGGCGAGCCCGGTCCTGCCCAGGCGTTCGCCCACTGCGGCCAGCAGGCTTCCGGCCGTGGCGCCCGCCCAGATCAGCAGAAGCAGGTAGGGAACCGTCTCCTCGGACACACCGGTGTCCTTCGCCAGCAGCGGTGTGTACTCGTCGAGCGCGCCCCACACGGCGCTGACGGCCGGAACGAGCAGGAGCGCTCCGCGCACGGATCGATCGCGGCGGGCTTCCGCGAGCCCCGTCCGCAGCGTGGTGAGGGTCGTGGCCCAGCTGTCGTCCCCGGCGGTGGGGGTCCGGTGTTCCGGGAACCGGATCGCCACCGCGGCGGTCAGCAGACAGGCCAGCACGGTGGCCAGCCCCACGGCCGGGTATCCGCCGAACTCGAGCACCGGACCGGCGAGCGCCGTGGCCGTCACGACTCCGACCAGCCCGGCGGCGTGGGCCCGGCCCATGACGCGCGCGTAACGCTCGGCCGCGCCGAGGCGGTCGAGCTCCTCGTACACGAGCGCCTCCAGCGCACCGGAACCGAGGGCTCCTCGGACACCCCAGAGCACGAAGCCGGCGGCGAACGCCTCGTACGAGGGGACGAGCACCCACAGGCCGAAGCCGACGGCGCCGAGAAGCGGTCCGAGCCACAGCAGCGTCCGCCGGGAGACGGCGTCGGCCCAGGCACCGGACGGGACCTCGACGAGGACGCCCGTCAGCGACCAGAGCACGAACAGGGAGGAGATCTGCCAGACCGAGAGACCGGTGTCGACGAACAGCAGCGCGTACACCGGGTAGAGCAGGACGAGATCGTCGAGGAACGAGTAGCCGTACAGCGTGGCCGTGAGCCGCCGGACACCGGTGGCGGGCACACGCGCAGGTGAGAGTGTCATGAGGCCTTCCCGCAGGGACAGTTCGGACGCCGGATGAACGGCGTCCGAGGCGGCCCTCGGGAGGCACGGCTACTGAATCGGCTACTGGATCAATGTCGCCAGGTCATGACACAGATGTTAGACGGGAAAACGGCGGACCAGTAGGTGCGCCCGGGAAGGGGCGTGCTGCGCCGACCGAGCTCCTAGGCAGGCGCCCCGGAAGAGAACCTCCGCAGCAAGGGAGACAGCACCAGCACGGACTTCGTCCGCTCCACGAACGACTCCCCCGCGATCCGCTCCAGCACCCTCTCGAAGTGCCGCATGTCGGAGGCGAAGACCTGCACCACCGCATCGGCCTCGCCGGTGACCGTGGACGCCGCCACGACCTCCTGATACCGCTCCAGCCCCCGCTGGATCGTCTCCGGCGAGGTGTTGCGGCGGCAGTAGATCTCGACGAACCCCTCGGTCTCCCAGCCGAGCGCGGCGGGATCGACCCGCACCGTGAAGCCGGTGATCGCCCCGGTCGCGCGCAGCCGGTCCACGCGCCGTTTGACGGCGGGCGCGGACAGGCCGACCAGGTGGCCTATGTCGGCGTAGGAGCGGCGGGCGTCCTCGGCGAGGGCGTGCACGATGCGTTCGTCGAGATCGTTCAGCACTGCGGGTGGATCACTTCTCTGGAGTCGCGAGACGGGAACGGCGGTAGCCGTAACTGAAGTAGAACACGAGCCCGGCGGCCATCCAGACCCCGAAGACCACCCATGTGACGGCGTCGAGGCTGCCCATCATCCAGAGGCAGAAGAGGAGGCCGAGCGCGGGCAGCACCGGCGACAGCGGCACCCGGAATGTACGCGGCATGTCCGGCCGGGTCCACCGCAGCACCACGACCGCCACGTTGACCAGCGCGAAGGCGAACAGCGTGCCGATGCTGGTGGCGTCGGCGAGCTGGCCGAGCGGGATCGCGGCGGCGAGGACGCCGCAGAAGAGGGACACGATGACCGTGTTGGCGCGGGGCGTGCCCGTCTTCGGGTGGACTCGGGAGAACACCTTGGGCACGAGCCCGTCGCGGGACATGGCGAACAGGATGCGGGTCTGGCCGTACAGCACGGTCAGGACGACGCTGGCGATGGCGATGACGGCTCCCGCCGCGAGCACGGTGCCCCAGAAGGCGTCGCCGGTGGTGTCCTTCATGATCCCCGCGAGCGCGGCTTCCGAGCCGTCGAACTTCTGCCAGGGGCGCGCTCCGACGGCGACCGCGGCGACGAGGACGTACAGCGCGGTGACGATGACCAGCGAGAGCATGATGGCGCGCGGCAGGTCGCGCTGGGCGTTCTTGGCTTCCTCGCCCGCCGTGGAGGCGGCGTCGAAACCGATGTACGAGAAGAAGAGCGTGGCCCCGGCGGCGCTGACGCCGGCCATGCCGAGCGGCATGAAGTTTTCGTAGTTGCCGGAGCGGAAGCCCTGGACGCCGATCACGCAGAACAGCAGCAGCGCGGCGATCTTCACGGCGACCATGACCGTGTTTGCGCGGGCGGACTCGCGGGCGCCGCCGAGCAGGAACACCATCGCGAGCAGGACGACGATCAGCGCGGGCAGGTTGAAGATCCCGCCGTCGCCGGGTGGGGCGGACAGTGCGTCGGGGATGGTGACGCCGATCGTGCCGTCGAGCAGCTCGTTGAGGTACTCGCCCCAGCCGACCGCGACCGCGGCCACCGACACGCCGTACTCCAGGACCAGGCACCAGCCGCACACCCAGGCGACCAGTTCACCCATCGTTGCGTACGCGTACGAGTACGAGGAGCCGGCGACCGGGATGGTGCCCGCGAGTTCGGCGTACGAGAGGGCCGAGAAGAGCGCGGTGAGGCCGGCGATCACGAAGGAGAGGGTGACGGCGGGACCGGCGTCGGGGACGGCTTCGCCGAGCACCACGAAGATACCGGTGCCGAGCGTGGCACCGATGCTGATCATGGTGAGCTGCCACAGCCCGAGGGAGCGCCGCAGTCGGCCGCCCTCGCCCTGGCCACCCTCCTCGACCAGCCGTTCCACGGGCTTGCGGCGCATCGGCCCGGCGGCTGTGCCGGAGGGAGGGGGTGTGGGGCGGGCGGGGGACGGTGGGGGTGCGCCGTGGTCGAGCACGCGTCGGCTCCTTCATCGCTGCCGGTCAGGGCGGGTGAGGACCGGCGGCACCCCGAAGCAGGGACCCACCGAGCAGGAGGTCCCCGCCACGCCACGTACAGGGCATGAGCCTACTGATCTTTTCTTCGCGGGCGTAACGCAGCAACCTTGCACACGTCCGCAAGATCGTTGCGCGCATCGGGGCCGCGTGCACGTTCGTTGCGCGACGGCTCTCGACCATTGCGCGCGACCCCTTCCGGCCCGCTCAGTTCCAGCTGGCGTGCAGCGGCTGGCCCTCCGCGTAGCCGGCGGCGCTCTGGATGCCGACGACGGCCCGTTCGGCGAACTCCTCCAGGGAGGAGGCGCCCGCGTAGGTGCAGGAGGAGCGGACGCCCGCGATGATCGAGTCGATGAGATCCTCGACTCCCGGGCGGGCCGGGTCGAGGAACATGCGCGAGGTGGAGATGCCCTCCTCGAACAGGGCCTTGCGGGCGCGGTCGTACGCCGACTCGTCCGACGTGCGGTTGCGGACGGCTCGCGCGGAGGCCATGCCGAACGACTCCTTGTAGAGGCGGCCGCCCGCGTCCTGCTGGAGGTCGCCCGGCGACTCGTACGTCCCCGCGAACCAGGACCCGACCATGACGTTCGACGCCCCGGCCGCGAGGGCCATCGCGACGTCGCGCGGGTGCCGCACACCGCCGTCGGCCCACACGTGCTTGCCGTACTTCCGTGCCTCGGCAGCGCATTCCAGGACGGCCGAGAACTGGGGGCGGCCCACACCGGTCATCATGCGGGTGGTGCACATGGCGCCGGGGCCCACACCGACCTTGACGATGTCCGCTCCGGCCTCGATGAGGTCGCGCACGCCCTCGGCGGCGACGATGTTGCCCGCGGCGATCGGCACGGTCGGGTCGAGCGCCCGGACCGTCCCGATGGCGCTGATCATCGACTCCTGGTGGCCGTGCGCCGTGTCGATGACGAGGGTGTCGACGCCGGCGTCGAGGAGTTGCTTGGCCTTGCCCGCGACGTCGCCGTTGATGCCGACGGCGGCGGCTATGCGCAGCCTGCCGCCCGCGTCCGTGGCCGGGGTGTAGAGCGTGGCGCGCAGGGCGCCCTTGCGGGTCAGGATGCCGGCCAGCCTGCCGTCGGCCTCGACGGCGGGGGCGTAGCGGCGGTTGGCGGCGTCGAGGGTGTGGAAGGCCTCGCGCGGGTCGATCGTCGCGTCGAGGAGCAGCAGGTCCCGGGACATGACCTCGGAGAGCTGTGTGAAGCGGTCGACGCCGGACAGGTCGGTGTCGGTGACGACGCCGACGGGCCTCTGCTCCTCGTCCACGACCACACCCGCGTTGTGCGCGCGCTTCGGCAGCAGGGCGAGGGCGTCGGCGACGGTCTGGTGGGGGCCGAGCACGATCGGGGTGTCCAGCACGTGGTGGCGGCCCTTCACCCAGGAGATGACCTCGGTGACGACCTCGATCGGGATGTCCTGCGGGATGACGACGAGTCCGCCGCGCCGGGCGACGGTCTCGGCCATACGACGGCCCGCGATGGCGGTCATGTTGGCCACGACGATCGGGATGGTGGTACCTGACCCGTCCGGCGAGGTCAGGTCCACGCCCTGGCGGGATCCGACCGCGGAACGGCTCGGCACCATGAAGACGTCGTCGTACGTCAGGTCGTACGCGGGCTGGATGTCATTGAGGAAACGCACGTGCTGCACATCCCAGTCGATCAGAGGTGGCCCCCCGACAGGTCAGCCAGGGGGAAGAGAGCACGTACTTCATTTTCCCATGGTGGCCGGTTTGAGTGGCCCGGACAGATCGTCCAGAGTGGCCGGGGTCGTCCTAGGAGGATCCTCCGAGAGCGAGCATCACCCGCAGCGGGGTCTCCGTGCCGCGCCAGCGGTCGCCGGCCTCGGCGAACACCTCCTGCGCGATACCCCAGTCGTGCGGCACCGCCAGGGCGAACTCCTGCCATCCGGTGACCACGACCAGCCGCCCCCGCGCGGCCGGGGCCCACGACAGGTCACCGAGGCAGTCGGCGAGGGCGTCCCAGTTCCGCCCGAAGTAGTCGGGCAGCCCCAGGGCACGGGCGCAGCGGTCCATGAAGGCGGGCTTGTCGGTGACACCGGCGAGGTCGAGCTCGACGTACCACCAGTCGGCGGCCCCCAGCGCGTCAGCCAGCGTGCCGTCACTCATCCGAGCACCGTCCCGATCGAGTCGTAATGATCATCGATTAGTACACCTCGCCGCCCTCACCGCCGCCAGTGCGCCGGACCTGGAGGCGTGCCGGCCGATGGGGTGCGCCCCGTAAGGGGCGCGGGGAACTGCGCGACCAGCCACAACGAACCCACAGCCGCTGACGCACCCCACCCAGGCAGACGAGACTCACCGGCCCGACACGGAGCGACCCGCAGACGAGACGACCCGCTGAACCCGCGGAGCGAACCGTCACGCCCCGTCCGGATCCGTCCGACTGAGCGCGGACTTCGGCGCCGGCCCCGCCATCAGCAGGGCGTCCGCCGCCGCCGTGTCCGTGACGAGGCTGGTGACCAGCCCCGACCGCAGTACCGCGTCAATGGCGGCAGCCTTCCGCTGCCCGCCCGCGATCGCGACGACCTCGGGGATACGGCGCAGCTGGTCGGCCTTGACGGTGATGCACCGCTCCCCCAGGTCCCGCCCCACCCGGCGGCCCTCGGTGTCGAAGAGGTGCGCGGACATCTCGGCGGCGACACCGAGGGACGCGTAGTGGGAGCGCTCCTCCTCGGTGAGCATGTCGTGCACCGTCGAGATGCCCGCCTCCCAGGACCCGATGGAGACGCAGGCGACCGTGACCTTGTCGAAGTACTCAAACGCGCGTGCGATCCCGGTCTGGTGGCGCAGCGCCTCCGCGGTCGCCGCGTCCGGCAGCAGCATCGGCGCGTAGATGGGGTGGGCGTCCCCGCCGGAGACCTGGGCGGCCCGGCGGACGGCCTCCACCGAGCCGCGCTCTGCGGTACCGGCGTCGTACACGCCCGTCAGCTGCACCACCGTGCACGGCGGCAGCCGGTCGAGAGCGGCCGCCATGTGGATGGTGGAGCGGCCCCAGGCGAGCCCGAGGACGTCGCCCTCGGTCACCAGTTCGCCGAGAAGGTCGGCGGCGACCTCACCGAGGTTCTCCGGGTCGGGCGACTCCTCCGCCTCGGCGGGCGACTCGACCACCACGGCGTGCCGGAGGCCGTAGCGGGCGCGCAGCGCGTCGGAGCGCTCGGCGTCCAGCTCGGCGGGGACACGGATCTCGATGCGTACGAGATCCCGTTCGAGAGCGGTCTCCAGGACCCGGGCCACCTTGAAGCGGCTGACACCGAACTCCTCGGCGATCTGGATCTTGGATTTGCCCTCGAGATAGAAGCGGCGGGCCATCGCCGCCGCCTGCACCAGCTCAGCGGGTCCCATCCGCATGGCTGACCGGCCCGCCGACATACCCGACACGGCCTTCTCCTCACTGCTGTTCACACTCTGGATACGCCGTTCATCCTTGCAGATCCGGCATGTTCGATCAGCCCGGACGGGTGGCGTTCACGATGTCTTGGCCCAGTGGTCGCACGTCACCGGCTTCCTGGGCCCCACTGGTCGGACGTCCCCGCGGCTTCACGGGGTTCCTGATCAACGCTCCGGGGCCCCTGTGAGGTTCCTGAACGCGGCCGTGTTCCCGCGGCTCCCGGTCGTCCCGTCGGGTGTTCAGTGGGAACATGCCCAGGCCGCCGTGGCCGTCGCCGCCTCGGCCTGCGCGCGCAGGGCCCGTACCGCCTCGGCCGGATCCTCGGCCCCGTACACCGCCGAGCCGGCGACGAAGACGTCCGCGCCCGCCTCGGCGCAGCGCTCGACGGTGGAGGCCGAGACCCCGCCGTCGACCTGGAGCCAGAGCTCGAGACCGTGCTTGGTGATCAACTCGCGGGTGCGGCGGATCTTGGGGAGCATGATGTCGAGGAACGCCTGGCCTCCGAAGCCCGGCTCGACCGTCATGATCAGCAGCATGTCGAGCTCGGGAAGCAGGTCCTCGTACGGCTCGATGGGTGTCGCGGGCTTCAGCGCCATGGAGGCCCGGGCGCCCTTGGCACGGATCTCACGGGCGAGCCGCACGGGCGCGGCGGCCGCCTCGACGTGAAAGGTGACGGAACCGGCGCCCGCCTCGATGTACTGCGGTGCCCACCGATCGGGGTCCTCGATCATCAGGTGGCAGTCCAGCGGGGTCTCCGTCGCGCGGGCGAGCGACTCCACCACCGGCACACCGAGCGTGAGGTTCGGGACGAAATGGTTGTCCATCACGTCTACATGGAGCCAGTCGGCCCCTTCGACGGCCTTTGCCTCCTCGGCGAGCCGGGCGAAGTCGGCGGACAGGATGCTGGGGTTGATCTGCGCGGCCATGTCCTAAGCCTCCCATGCCCGGCACCGCTTGTTCCCCCCAGTCCGAGCCCGGCCACCGGCTGGAGGCGCCCATGACGGAGTCCCAGGGCCCGCTTGAGGACCGGCAGCCGAAGGACCGGCCGCGCAAGGGCATCGCGCACCTGGCCTGCGGCCGTCGCGCCAAGTGGCTGGTGCTGGCGCTGTGGCTGGTGGTGCTCTTCCTGACCGTGCCGTTCGCGCAGAAGCTCAGCAGCGCCCAGGACAACGACGCGGCGTCGTGGCTGCCGGGCTCCGCCGAGTCCACCCAGGTCCTGCGGATCTCCGAGGGCTTCAGGCCCGAGCAGATCCCAGCGGTCGTCGTCTACGCCCGCGACAGCGGCCTCACCGCCGCGGACCGGGCGAAGATCGAGGCGGACGTACGGCAGATCAAGGCACTGCGCGACCACGGCATCCGCGGCGCGGAGACCCGGGGGCCGGTCTACGACCGCGCCACCGATCCGCGGGCCGCCGAGATCCTCGTCCCCATCACGGTGACCGAGGAGGGCTGGGAGCGCATCGCGCCCGCGGTCGACTCGATCCGCGACCAGACCGGAAAGAGCCAGGGCGGGCTGGCCGTCCACATCACGGGTCCGGGCGGTACGTCGGCCGACTTCTCGAAGGCGTTCGAGGGCATCGACTCCACGCTGCTGTTCGCGGCGATGGGCATCGTCATCGTGATCCTCCTGTTCACCTACCGCAGTCCGACCCTCCTGCTGGTACCGGTGGTCTCGGTGGTCGCCGCCCTGTTCACCGCCCAGGCGCTGATCTACTTCCTGGCGCAGTACGGGGGCCTGACCGTCAACGGCCAGAGCGCGGGCATCCTCACCGTCCTCGTCTTCGGCGCCGGCACCGACTACGCGCTGCTGCTGGTCGCCCGCTACCGCGAGGAGCTGCGCCGGCACGAGGACCGGCACGAGGCGATGGCCCTCGCCCTGCACCGCGCGGGCCCGGCCGTGATCGCGTCCGGCGCCACCGTCGTCCTCAGCATGCTCGTCCTGCTGACAGCCGAGATGAACTCGACGAGCGGCCTCGGCCCGGTCGCCGCCATCGGCGTCGCCGTCGCCCTGATCGCGATGATGACGCTCTTCCCCGCCCTGCTGGTGATCTTCGGCCGCTGGATCTTCTGGCCGGCGATCCCGCACCTCGGCTCGGCCGACCCCACCGCGCGCGGCTTCTGGGCCCGTACCGGACGCGGCATCTCCGGCCGCCCGCGCATGACCTGGTGCATCACGGCGGCGGTCCTCGCCCTGTGCTCACTGGGGCTGATCCAGCTGCGGGCCGAGGGCATCAGCAACGCGGACGCCTTCACCGGCAAGCCGGACTCGACCGTCGGCCAGGAGGTGTCCGCACGGTACTTCCCGGCGGGCAGCGGTGACCCCCTCGTGATCATCAGCAACCGGGCGCAGGCCGAGGACGTGGGGCGCACGGTCGCCGGGACCCGCGGAGTCGTCCCGGACTCGCTCGGTCTGCCGCCCGGCACGAAGCCCGAGCACAACGGCCAGGTCCTGTTCGAGGCGACCATGACCGACCCCTCCGACAGCGAGGCCGCGAAGCACACCGTGGAGCGCGTCCGCGACGCCGTGCACGCGGTGCCCGGCGCCGACGCCAAGGTCGGCGGCGGTACGGCGGCCCTGCTCGACATGGACAGGGCGACGACCCACGACAACATCCTGATCATCCCGCTCGTCCTGGCCGTGGTGCTGCTGATCCTGGGTGCCCTGCTGCGGGCCGTGGTCGCGCCGCTCCTGCTGATCGGGACGGTGGTGCTGTCGTTCGCCGCCGCGCTGGGCATCAGCGCGCTCGCGTTCCGGTACGCCTTCGACTACGCGGGAGAGTCGACGGACTTCCCGCTGTTCGTCTTCGTGTTCCTGGTCGCCCTGGGCATCGACTACAACATCTTCCTGACCACCCGCATCCGCGAGGAGGCGGTCCGCCAGGGCACGCGTCCCGGTGTGGTGACGGGCCTGGCGGCGACGGGCGCGGTCATCACGTCCGCCGGCCTGGTCCTGGCCGGCACCTTCGCCGCCCTCGGCACGCTCCCGTTGATCGCCTTCGCCGAGATCGGCTTCGCGGTCGCGCTGGGCGTGCTGCTGGACACGTTCGTCGTACGGTCCGTCCTGGTGACGGCGCTGTTCCTGGACGTCGGACCGAAGGTGTGGTGGCCCCACCGGCTGTCCCACGAGGACGGCGGAGGCACGGCGCGGGAACCGGCGGTGCAGGCCACACGGCGAGATGGCTGAGGGCCCGCGCGCCTGATGAGCCACACGTGTACCGGGCTTCAGGCCAGCCTGCGGATCAGGGCCAGATACATCGCGTCCGTCCCGTGCAGATGCGGCCACAGCTGCACATCCGGGCCCTCGCCCAGGTCCGGTACGCCCTCCAGCAGCGGCCGGGCGTCGATGAGTTCGGCCGAGGAGCCGTACTGCTTGAGCACGTCGTCGACGACCGCGCGGGTCTCGGCGAGGTGCGGCGAACACGTGGCGTACCCGACGACACCGCCGGCACGCACCGACTCGAGCGCGTTGCGCAGCAAGGCGCGCTGGAGCGGCCCGAATCCGTCCAGGTCCTCGGGCCGCCGCCGCCACCGCGCCTCGGGCCGCCTGCGCAGAGCCCCGAGTCCCGTGCAGGGCACGTCCATCAGCACCCGGTCGAAGGTGCCCGGCCGCCACGGCGGCCGCGTCCCGTCGGCGGCGATGACCTGATACGGCCCGGGGTTGCCGTCCAGTGCCTTCGCGACGAGCCCGGCCCGGTGCGGCTGCTTCTCGGAGGCGAGCAGCACGGCGCCCCGCTCCGCGGCGAGGCCGGCAAGAAGGGCGGCCTTCCCGCCGGGCCCGGCGCACCCGTCCAGCCACGCCTTGTCGGGGCCGTCCAGGGGCATGTTCGCGAGGGCGAGCGCGACGAGTTGGCTGCCCTCGTCCTGCACGCCCGCACGGCCCTCCCGTACGGCGTCGATGGCGCCCGGCTCGCCACCCTCGCTGAGGGCCACGGCATACGGCGACCAGCGCCCGGGCGTCGCGGCCTCGTCCCCGAGGGCGTCGAGCAGCTCACCGGCGGTGGCCCGCCCGGGACGGGCGACGAGGGTGACTTCGGGGCGCTCGTTGTCGGCTTCCAGGAGCCGCTCGATGCCCGCGCGACCACCGCCGAGGGAGTCCCACAGCGCGGAGACGACCCAGCGGGGATGCGAGTGGACGACGGCGAGATGGTCCTCCGGGTCCTCGTCGTACGGCGGCGCGATCCGCTCGAGCCAGCCGTCGAGGTCGTCCTGCGCGACCTTCCGCAGCACGGCGTTGACGAACTTGGCGCGCCCGTCGCCGAGGACGACGCGCGCGAGTTCGACGGAGGCGGAGACGGCGGCGTGGCTGGGGATCCGGGTCCCGAGCAACTGGTGCACCCCGAGACTCAGCACGTCCAGCACGGGCGGGTCGACCTCCCTCAAGGGCCGGTCGACACAGGCCGCTATGACGGCGTCGTACGTCCCCTGCCGCCGCAGCGTCCCGTACACCAGCTCCGTGGCCAGCGCCGCGTCACGCCCGTCGAACTTGTCGGGTCCCTCCTTCTCCCGCGCCTTGCGCAGCAGCGGCGGCAGCACGAGGTTCGCGTACGCGTCCCGCTCGTCCACGGCCCTGAGCGCCTCGAAGGCGAGGATGCGGACGGGGTCCTTCTGGGGGCGGCGGTAGGGCTTGCCCGGCCTGCGCGGCCGACGTGACTGCTCACTCACGAAAAAGGTGCTCCGGAAATCAGGGTGGGGACACGCATAAGCGACGCGTCAAGCCTACGTCCCGCCCGGCCGGCGGCTGAGGCGTGCTGCAGAGAGGCCGTGCTCAGGCGCTTCCCTACGCCCCGAGGGTCTCCCCGTCGGCATTGCGCACTCCGCGGGCCCAGTCCGCCGCCCGCATCGGCTTCTTGCCCTGGGCCTGCACCCACAGCAGCTCGACGGCGTACGACCCGGTGCCCACGTACACGTTGTTCTTGCCGACGGCCAGGGCGCCCGGAGCGAGGTCGTCACGGTCCGGCACGAGGGCGACCTGGATGAGCTTGAGCCGCTCGCCACGGAGCGTCGTCCACGCGCCGGGGGCGGGCGTGCATCCGCGCACCACCCGGTCGACGCGCAGGGCGGGCGCGGACCAGTCGACGTGCGCGTCCTCGACGGTGATCTTCGGCGCGAGGGTGACGCCCTCGGTGGGCTGCGGAACGGCCTTGAGCGTCCCGTCCGCGATCCCGTCCATCGTCGCGGCCAGCAGCCCGGCCCCGGCGAAGGCCAGCCGGGTGAGGAGGTCACCGCTGGTGTCGGTGGGCCGGATCTCCTCGGTGACGGTCCCGTAGACGGGCCCTGAGTCCAGACCCTCCTCGATCAGGAAGGTCGACGCCCCGGTGATCCCGTCCCCCGCCATCAGGGAGTGCTGCACGGGAGCGGCTCCGCGCCAGGCGGGCAGCAGGGAGAAGTGCAGGTTGACCCAGCCGTGCGCGGGGATGTCGAGGGCGACGCGGGGCAGCAGCGCGCCGTACGCCACCACGGGGGCGCAGTCCGGCGCGATCTCCCGCAGCCGGGCCAGGAACTCCTCGTCCCTGGGCCGGTTCGGCTTCAGCACCTCGATGCCCGCCTCCTCCGCCCGCTGCGCGACGGGGCTCGCGACCAGCCGCCGCCCGCGCCCCGCCGGCGCGTCCGGCCGCGTGACGACGGCGGCCACCTCGTGCCGCCCGGAGGCGATCAGGGCGTCCAGGGCGGGAACGGCGACCTCGGGGGTACCGGCGAAGACGAGCTTCATGGGTGACTGTCGGCCTCTCGGGCGGGAGTTCGGATCGGCCCCGGCGTCTTTGGCATTCGGCAACGGGTGTGCGGGGCAGCACACCAGTCTATGGGGGCGTCGGTTGAGAGCCGACAACCCACCCGCGCGGGCCGCCGAGTGCGGGAAACGCGACCTCAGGGGGCGTACGAATATGCCCTTACGCCCCCGCAGCGTGACCACAAACCCGTAGACGCGTTGGTCAAGACAGAGTTGACCAAACAGGCCGCAATCGCGGCCCATCCTTTTCAACGCCGGTTCGAGAGGCTTGTTCATGGCCGACCACGCAACCCACGACGCCCAGGCTCGGGCCAGCCTGCACTTGCTGGTGCGGGACATCGAGCGGGTCCGCCGGCAGGTGGACGCACTACGCACCCTGACCGCCCAGTTGGGGAACGTCTACCGCCCGCGCCGCTCCGGCCCTTCCACGGGCTTCGTCGTCTACGGACGTGCTCCCGCCCCGACCGTCCGCCTCGCCCAGGAGCTGCGGGACAGCGTCGAGACCCTGGTCACGGCCGCCGTGGACTTCGACCGCTCACTGGGCTTCTCGTGGGACGCGGTGGGCTCGGCGCTCGGAGTCACCAAACAGGCCGTGCACCGCCGTTACGGCGCCCGCCGCGCCGCCGCCCAGGCCGCGGCGGAGTCAGAGCGCGCCGCGGAACCGTCGGGCACGCGCACGGTCAATGTCGGAACCGGCATCCCCGCGGTGCCCACGGTCCCGGCCGCCCGGTCGATGCCGACCCAGCCCACGGCGGGCAGCCCGACGCTCCGCGAGGAGGCAAGGCCCACGGCCTTCCCGAGCCCGCGCAACGGCTGACCAACTCCCGTCGGCTGCCTCCCGGTTCCGGAACCGGGAGGTAGTGCCATGTCCGAACAACGGCACCACGCCAAGTCCGGACCTCGGCACCACGCCAGGCCCCGGGCCGTCCCTGGACGCCGACGCCGGGCACCGCTCGGTCCATCGCCTCGCACCGCTCCGCCTCCCGAGGCTCTCCGTCGCCGGTCTCGGCCGAGGCTTTCCGTCCCCGGTCGGCCGAGGCTCTCCGTCGCCGGTCGGCCGACGCTTTGCGTTGCCGGTCAGCCGATGTCGAGCGGATCGATGCGGATGCGCACCGCCTCGCCCCCGCTCCCCCCTCGCGCCATCCGGGCCGCCAGCGCGCTCTTCAACGCGGCGGCCAGCGCGGCCCCGCTCCCCGGTGGAACGCGGACCAGCGCCCGCTCCCACCGCTCCCCCGCCGGCGGCGCCCCTGTCCTCCGGGGCCGCCCGGCATCCGTGACGGGCAACGGAACAGGGCCCAGCACCTCGGCATCCCGCGGTAGCTCGGCGCCGGTCAGGAACTCGGCCACCGCTTCCGCCGTACCCGACACCGCCGCCATCCGCGACACCGGCGGGAACCCCAGCTCGGCCCGCTCGGCGAGTTCCCGCACGGCGTGCCCGACGGGGTCCCACCGTACGAGGGCCTGCACGGGCCGCAACGTGGGTTCGGCGACGACCACCACCGTGCCGCCCGCCCCCTGCTCCCGTACGAGCGCGGCGGCACCGATCCACCGCCGCAACGCCTCCTCCCCGGCCCGCAGATCAGGGCGGCCGAGCATGGCCCAGCCGTCCAGCAGCAGGGCGGCCGCGTACCCGCCCTCGGCGACCGGCTCGGCGCCCGGAGTGCTCACCACCAGGGCGGGCGCCGCCGACACCGTGTCCAGGACCTGCTCCCGCCCCGAGGTCCGCACCGGCACCGCCGGGAAGGCCCGCCCGAGCTCCTCCGCCGTCCGCCGCGCCCCGACGACCTGCGCCCGCAGCCGGAAGCCCCCGCACTCCGCGCAGTGCCAGGCACCCTCCTCGCGCCCGCACCACGCACAGCGCAGAGCACCGCCTCCGGCCTCCTGGGCCTCCAGCGGTCCGGCACACCGCCGGCACCGCGCCGGCTCACGGCACCGCGCGCAGGCCAGCCGTGGCACGTACCCCCGCCGCGGCACCTGCACGAGCACCGGCCCGTGCCGCAGCCCGTCCCGGACCACCTGCCAGGCGAGGCTCGGCAGCCGGGCCGCCCGCGCGGCCTCGTCCCGCGCCAGCTCGGCGTCGCCCACGGTCCGCACCAGTGGCGCAGTGGCCCGCACCCGCTCACGATCGGCGACGAGCGGAGCGGCCCAGCCACTCTCGACGAGCTGCGCGGCCTCCACGGTGCACGTCCAACTCCCCAGCAGAAAGGCGCACTTGTCCCGGGAGGCCCGAAGCTCCAGCACCTCGCGCACATGCGGAAACGGCGCGCGGTCATCGCTGTGACTGGCATCGCCGTCGTCCCAGACGACCACGAGCCCGAGATCCCGCACGGGCGCGAACATGGCGGCCCGCGTCCCCACCACGGCCCGCACGGCCCCCCGCCGCACGGACAGCCACTCCCGGTACCGCCGCTCCTGCCCGGCATCGGCCGTGAGCACGGCATGGTGCCCCTCGCCCAGCAGCTCCCGCAGCGCCGCGTCCACCCGCGCGACCGGCCGCCCGGCCGGCAGGACGACGAGCGCGCCCCTCCCCGAGGCGAGCGTGGCCTGCACGACCCGCGCGATCTCCTCGGCCCACTGGGGTCCGGGCAACGCGGTCCACACGGCCCGAGGCGCCCCGCCCGAGGCCAGGGCGTTCAGGAAATCCGCTCCCCTGCCGTACCGCTGCCAGGACCCCGGCTCCGGCGCCGCGGGCGGAGCGGGCGGCGTACCCGTCTCCCGGGCCTCGGCCCGCCCGTGCCGTGGCGGAACGGCCAGCTGCAGAACATCCGCCAGGCTCCCCGCGTACCGGTCTGCGACGGCCCGGGCGAGCCCCAGCAGTTCGGTCCCGAGGACGGGCTCGGGCGACACGACCTGGGCCAACGCGGCGAGCGGGCCCGCGTAGTCGGACTCGGCCACCCGCTCGACCAGGAACCCGTCGATCAGCGACCCGCCCTCTCGCCTCCCGTCGCGCACAGTCCGCCCCCCGGCCCCGAACCGCACCCGTACCCGCACCCCTGGCTGGGCCACGGCATCCAGCTCCTCGGGCACGGCGTAGTCGAAGTACCGATCAAGATGCAGCACCCCCTTGTCCACCAGCACCCGCGCAACCGGCAACTCCTTGGCCAGCGCGGCCCCCCGCCACGTCCGCGGCTTCGCCTTCGGCGCCTTGTTCTTCCGCACGGCCTCCCGAATGAGCGCGAGCTGCTCCGGCCCCGCCTCCTGGGCGCCGCCGCTCCCCTGCCCGTTGTCGCTGCTCACACCTGCATTCTTACCAAACACCGCTGACAGCGGCCGCCCACCAAGATCACGCCGGCGGCCACAGCGAACAGGAAGCGCCCCAACCACACTTTTCACACCACGAGCTCACGACCACACCGGCCCACAAGCCCGGCCCACCAGCCATTTCCACCGCCGATTCGGCCTACACGCCCCACGCGGGCTTTCCCGGCCCTCCACCCCGGTATCAGAACTGGAAACGGGAAACTCCGCCGACCGCCTTGCTCGCCCCACCGCGCCCGGCAGACGCTGATGCGCGACGACAGGCGTCCCAAGGCATCGGCGGCGTCGGCATGAGGGGGTTCACGTGCTGAAGCAGCCGCAGGTGTTCGGTCCGGAGCTGCGTCGGTTACGGCTGGCCGCCGGACTGACGCTGACGCAGCTCGCGTCGTCCGTGCACTACAGCAAGGGCCAGCTCAGCAAGATCGAGACCGGGAGGAAACGCCCGACCCCGGAGTTCGCGCGCCTGTGTGACGCGGCGCTCGACGCGGGTGGCGCCCTGGCGGGCCTGGTGCCCGTGGTTCCGCGCCGTACCCGGTCCTCCGTCCCTGACGAGGAAGGAAGCATGCCACCACCGGATCCTTACGCACACCCCGATCAGGGGCACCCGGGCGGATCGCCGTGGAGCGCGCCGTCCCGCCGGCAGATGATGGCGGCCGGAGCGGCCTCCGTGCTCGGCATTCGAGCCGGTGAGCACGCTCCTGCGCCGAGCGCCCCGGTGGAATCCGGCTCACTGACGAGCGCGTACCGTGAACTGCTGGCCCAGTACCGCCGCATCGGCCAGATGTCCCCGCCAGGGGCTCTTCTGCCCGCCCTGGCGGAACAGACGCGAGCACTCCAGACGCTCTCGGCGCGCAGCGATGCCCGAACCGGCCGGAATCTCCTGGCGCTGTCCGCGCGCTTCGCGGAGTTCACGGGCTGGATGGCTCAGGAGGCCGGTGACGACGCGGCGGCACTGCGCTGGACGGACCACGCCGTGGATCTCGCCGCCGCCTCGGGGGACGAGCACCTCGCCCAGTACGCCCTGGTGCGGCGCGCCCTGATCTCGTACTACCGAGGGGCGGCCACCGAGACCGTCGACCTGGTCGACGCCGCGCTGAGTGACCGACTCCCGCCCCGCATCCGAGGCCTGGCCGCACAGCGAAGGGCCCAGGGACACGCCCTCGACGGGGACTACGACGCCTGTATGCGCGGCCTCGACCAGGCGCGTGCCCTCCTCGCGCGCGCCACCGCGGAAGCCTCCACGGCCGACGCTCCCGTCCTCGGCTCGACGCACCTCGACGACCCGGTCTCCATGATCACCGGCTGGTGCCTGCTGGACCTCGGCAGGCCCGGGCAGGCCGCCGCGGTCCTGGACGAGCAATGCGCGCGCCTGCCCGTCGGCGCCCTCCGCACCCGGGCCCGCTACGGCGCCCGCCACGCCCTCGCCCATGCCATGGCGGGCGAGATCGAGCACGCCTGCGAACTCACCGCCGACCTCCTCGCCACGACCACAGCCGTGGGGTCGGCCACCATCGCCACCGATCTGCGGCGTCTGTCGCGCGCTCTGTCGCGCCACGCGAGCCGTCCCGCATGCCGGGCCATCGCGCCCCAGCTCACGGCGGCGCTGGCACCGCACTCACGCTGAGCTTCGTTCCGCCTTCTCTCCCACCCGTTGCAGCAGAAGGGTTGATTCGTCATGCCCGATGTCTTCATCAACTACCGCACCGGCGACGGCCACCAAGTCGCGACCACCATCGAACGCGCCCTGTCCACGCGCTTCGGCTCGACGCGGATCTACCGCGCCAGCAAGTCGATCCCGCCCGGCACTCCCTTCGACGCCCACCTGATCCACGGCGTGCGCCGCAGCGGCGTGCTCCTCGCGCTCATCGGCGACCAGTGGGCCCGCCATCCCTCCCTCCAGGACACCGGCGACTGGGTCCGCAGGGAGATCGAGGAGGCCTTCCTCTGTGACATCCGGGTCATCCCGGTGCTGATCGGCCGCAGGACCGAGCGCCCCACCAAGGACGACCTGCCCATGTCCCTGACCAGGCTCGCCGACTGCCAGAGCCTGCGCTACGACCACCAGAACGACGAGTACGACCTCAAACACATCGGCGACGCCCTGGCCACCCTCGTGCCCGAGCTGGCGGCGGCGGACACTCAGGCGCCCGAGGAACCGGAGCCGAGTGCGCAGCGCAACACCATGGGTGACGTCCACGGCACCGCCGTGGCGGGCACCGTCAACGGTGACATCGGCAGCGTCAAGGGGGCGCACGGCTCCGTCCACATCGGTCCCAGCAACCGGACGATCCACCAGTCCGGGGCCGCCAACTACGTGGAGGGCACCAATGAGAGCGGCATACGTCAGTACTTCGGTCAGGTGCCGAAGGGTGAGGACGACGGGCGGTGAACCAGACCGGAGGCGACACCTACCAATTGATCCTGGGCGGCCTCCTGCAAGACCCGCCCAAGACACCCCGCCTGGTCGCCCGGGACCAACTCACCCGACTCCGACAGCAGTTCGCGCGGCCCAGGGGCATCAACGCCGCGTACGACGCCCTCGAAGCAGAACACACGGTCTTCCTCACCGGTGAACCGGGCAGCGGCAGGAGCTCCGCGGCGAGGGTCCTGCTGTGCGAACTCCCGCACGCCAGGGGCACCTACCACGAGCTCACTCCCGAGGACGGTGCCGAGGACACGAGCCTGCCGCCGGATCTCATCGGTGAAGAGGACCGCATACTGCTCGACCTGTCCGCGGCGGACGGGAAACTGTGGCTCAGGGTGCTGCGGGATCTCTCGGCCTTCCGCCACGAACTGCTGCGCAAGAGGGCGTTTCTGGCTGTGGTGGTGCCGCAGCGGTTCGCGGACCACCTGCCCTCCGAGTTCATCCGCAGGAGGATCCACCGCCCCGACGGAAGAGAGGTGGTCGTACGCCACCTGCGCAGTCACGAGGTGGACGACTCCGTCTGGCGACCCCTGCCCCGGCACGTGCGCGAACATCTCGACGGCCGTCCACCGATGCGCGAACTCGCCCGGCTCGTCGAGCGCATCGTGGCGGCCCGTGCGGCAGTACACGGCAACGGGACGTTCACCGAGTGGTGCGAGACGGCCCTCACGGCCGAGAAGGACCGCACACGCGAAGTAGCCGAGTTGCTGCCCCGGCTGCGCAAGGGACGGCAGCGGGCCCTGCTCCTCACCACGGCGATGCTGCACGGCGCCCGCATCGAAGCCGTGCACCACGCCACTCCCCTGCTACTGAAGGAGGTGGACTCCACCGACAGTGTCCTGCCTCCCTTGGAGCGCAAGGGTCTCCTGGAGCGTCTCGAGGCCATCGACGCGGAGATGGCCCCCGACGCGCGCGTGCACTTCAAGCAGCCCGACTTCGACGAAGCCGCCCGCCGCTACCTCTGGGCGAACCTGCCGGATGTCCGCGCCCCGCTCGGCGCGTGGCTGGGCAAGGTTCTCAAGCTGCGCGAACTCACCGATCCCGACCTCGAGTCGGTCGTGAAGCGCTACACCGGTCTGTGCCTCACCTCGGGGGACACCGACCCCCTCTTCAGCCTCGTCGAGAACTGGACCCGCGACAACGCACCTCGCAGGACCGAGATGCGGGCAGCCGCCCACGTACTCCAACGCGGTGTCGAGGACGAGAACTTCGGTGGCGAGTTCCGCAGCAGGATCTACGACTGGAGCATCCGCCGCCCTCCAGACAACTTCCGCCAGGTCCTGGTGGAGGTCTGTGAGAAGGCGATGTCCGTCCAGCATCCGGAGCCGGCCCTGGTACGGCTCCACCACCTCGCCCGGAACGAGTCCCGACCAGGCGTCGCACGGGAAGCCCTGCGGCGCTACGTGAGTCAGGACACGAGGCTTCAGCGCCGCCTGCTGGCGAGGCTGGCCACCACCCAGAACAGTCGGTATCACCGAGCCGACGCCGACCTGTTCCTCGATCTCTCGGCCTTCCCGGACGACTTCCTGCTCAGGGCCCCGACCCGGCAATGGCTCACCGACTGCTGGAGCATGGCCTTCGAGCTGACCGCCCCGCACCGCTGGGCACCCTGTGCCCGTCACTGGCTGGCCACCGCGGACGCGGTCGACCACGCGCTCCTCGCCGATGCGGCCCTCGACATCCTGGTCAACGCCGCAGCCGCGCAGTACCCGGTCCTCAGCCGCGTCTACGCCGACGCGCGCCGTGCCGTCTCGCCCGAACTGGCGTCGCGCCTGTTGGAAGCGATCAACAAAGCCCAGAGCGTCCGCCTGGCGAAGCGGTCCGAGAAGCTGGAGATGTTCCCCATATGAGTTCCGGTCAGAAGACGGTTTTGGCGTTCCTCAGTCTGATCTACGGTCTGGTCATCCTCATCCTCGGACTCTTCCTGAGCTGGCCACTGTGGGTGTGGCTCGGCGCCGTCGCCCCGCTGCTCACCGGTTGGATCACGGTCCCGGTGCTCGCGGCGCGTGTCCGACAGCGCGACCCGTTCCCGCCCGGCACCCTGATCGAGCAGCCCGCTCCGCCCGTCGTCGAGCGGCGCGAACTCCACATCACCAGGGTTCCGTTGCCCAGCAGCGTTCCCGACTACGACTTCCTCTTCTCCGCCCGGGTGCGCTGGTGTCCGGTGGACCCCACCTCCATTGACCAGCTGACCAACCCCGGGGCGCTGGCGGTGGACGCCGTGCTGGCCCGTGCCCGCATGCTCACAGGGACTGTCGAACCGTTCCGGAGCTCTCTCCTGCAGCATGAACTCAACGGTGCGCTGGGGGTCATGGCTCCGGATCGCGAGAACCGAGTCCAGACGATGGCCCTGGATGTCGTCCTCAGTCTCTCGGACGCGGACCAGGACCGGCTCGACCGGCTGGCGGCGATCCGCAAGGACGAGGCGGTATGGGAGCACCAGCGCCGGTACGAGCAGAACAAACGCGAGTACCTGAGCGGTGATGTCCTCACGAGCACGGGCAGCGCGGTCGTGTGGTGGCTCGCGAGGAACGACGACCACGTGGAGAAGGCCGTCAAGGACATCGGCCTTCTGGCCCGGCTCTCGTCGGCGGCCAACAACACGGAGGTCTCCGAGCCCTTCCGGCATCTCGTCCCGGAGGCCTTCCCGACGCCTCCCGTACCCGAACAGCCACCGGTCGCCCTCCAGCCCGAGGAGCCGTCGGGCTTCGGATCACGCGACGCGAATGCCGCGGACCTGATCACCGAGGCCTTCCGGCGTGTGGGGATCCGCCCCGGGGAGGACGACAGCGTCCTCATCGCCGATCAGCTGGCGGAGGCGATCGCTCCCAGGGACGCGGTGACCGCGGAGGAGATACGCCGTCGCTTCGCAGGTCCGGTCACGGCATCGCACACACACCCCAATGGCTCGGGGCCCACGGGGACGCAGAGCGCGCCGGAGAGCCCTTTCCAGCCCCTCTGACGCACCGAGGCCCGGTGCCCCCCCGCCAAGGGGACACCGGGCCTCGTGAAGTCGGCGGAGTGCGGTGGCCTACAGGCCCACGGCCTTCCGCAGAGCCTCCACCCGGTCCGTCCGCTCCCACGTGAAGTCGGGGAGCTCACGGCCGAAGTGGCCGTACGCCGCGGTCTGGGCGTAGATCGGGCGCAGCAGGTCGAGGTCGCGGATGATCGCGGCCGGGCGGAGGTCGAAGACCTCGGAGATGGCGGCCTCGATCTTCTCGGCGTCGACCTTGGCGGTGCCGAAGGTCTCGATGAAGAGACCGACGGGCTCGGCCTTGCCGATCGCGTAGGCGACCTGGGCCTCGCAGCGGGAAGCCAGACCCGCCGCGACCACGTTCTTGGCGACCCAGCGCATCGCGTACGCCGCGGAACGGTCGACCTTGGACGGGTCCTTGCCCGAGAAGGCGCCGCCGCCGTGGCGGGCCATGCCACCGTAGGTGTCGATGATGATCTTGCGGCCGGTCAGGCCGGCGTCGCCCATCGGGCCGCCGATCTCGAAGCGGCCGGTGGGGTTGACCAGCAGCCGGTAGCCCTCGGTGTCCAGCTTGATGCCGTCGTCCAGCAGCGCCTTCAGCTCCGGCTCGACCACGAACTCCCGGACGTCGGGGGCGAGGAGGGAGTCCAGGTCGATGTCGGAGGCGTGCTGCGAGGAGACCACCACCGTGTCGAGGCGGACGGCCTTGTCACCGTCGTACTCGATGGTGACCTGGGTCTTGCCGTCGGGGCGCAGGTAGGGGATCGTCCCGTTCTTGCGGACCTCGGAGAGGCGCTTCGACAGGCGGTGCGCCAGGAAGATCGGCAGCGGCATGAGCGTCGGCGTCTCGTCCGTCGCGTAACCGAACATCAGGCCCTGGTCACCGGCACCCTGCCGGTCCAGCTCGTCCTCGTCACCCTCGACCCGGGACTCGTACGCGGTGTCCACGCCCTGCGCGATGTCCGGGGACTGGGCACCGATGGAGACCGAGACACCACAGGACGCGCCGTCGAAGCCCTTCTTCGAAGAGTCGTAGCCGATCTCGAGGATCTTCTCGCGGACCAGCTGGGCGATCGGCGCGTACGTCTTGGTCGTGACCTCGCCGGCCACGTGCACGAGGCCGGTCGTGATCAGCGTCTCGACCGCGACCCGGGAGGTCGGGTCCTCGCGCAGAAGCGCGTCGAGAATCGTGTCGCTGATCTGGTCAGCGATCTTGTCGGGGTGGCCCTCGGTGACGGACTCCGAGGTGAACAGGCGACGGGACACAACGCTCCCTGGGGTTGCAGCGGCTGCTGACTGATCATTGGCGGACGAGACGGGGGCTGCGCCCGGCGTCGTCCGAGAACAGTTTATCGGTCGGACTCTGCCACGGGCCCAGGTGTCTCGCCTCTCGGGAGTGCTGTGACCTGCGACACCCGCATTCTGCCCATAGGGGATCGGTGTTCGCCAGGGTCGCCACGCGCCATTGTGCGGCGATTAAGGGAACCTTGACGTGGATGAAACCCTCAGTTCAGACGGGACGCCACCAGGTCCCACACGGTCTCGGCCAGCGCTTCCTTCGGTCCGTACGGCACGGGGGTCTCGCTGCCGTCGGCCCCGAGCACCACGGCCTCGTTCTCCTCTGAGCCGAACGTCTTGCGCTCGCCCACCTCGTTCACTACGAGGAGGTCGCAGCCCTTGCGCTCGAGTTTCGTGCGTCCGTTGGCGAGGACGTCGTCCGTCTCGGCGGCGAAGCCGACGATCACCTGGCCGGGGCGGGGGCGCTCGGCCGATATCTCCGCGAGGATGTCGGGATTGCGGACGAGGACGATCGGGTCGGGGTCCTGACCGTCCTTCTTCTTGATCTTTCCGGCCGCGTAGGCCGCCGGGCGGAAGTCCGCCACCGCGGCCGCCATCACCACGGCGTCCGCGTCCGGGGCCGCCTTGAGGACCGCTTCGCGCAGCTGGACCGCGGTGCCGACCTGCACGACGTCGACGCCCGCAGGGTCGGGCATCCCGGTGTTCGCGGCGATCAGCGTGACCCGGGCGCCCCGGGCTGCGGCCGTACGGGCCAGGGCGTACCCCTGCTTGCCGGAGGAGCGGTTGCCGAGGAAGCGGACGGGGTCGAGGGGTTCGCGGGTGCCTCCGGCGCTGACGACCACATGGCGGCCGGCCAGGTCGGGCTCGGCCACCCCGCGCGCCAGCACCCTGCGGCAGACCTCGAAGATCTCGGCGGGCTCGGGCAGGCGCCCCTTGCCGGTGTCGACTCCGGTGAGCCGGCCGACGGCGGGCTCGACGACCACGGCCCCGCGGCGGCGCAGCGTCGCCACGTTCTCCTGGGTGGCCGGGTGCTCCCACATCTCGGTGTGCATGGCGGGGGCGAAGACGACCGGGCAGCGGGCGGTGAGCAGCGTGTTCGTCAGCAGGTCGTCGGCCAGGCCGTGAGCCGCCTTCGCGAGTGTGTCGGCGGTGGCCGGGGCCACGACGACGAGGTCGGCGTGCTGGCCGATGCGGACGTGCGGGACCTCGTGGACGTCGTCCCACACCTCGGTGGAGACGGGGTTGCCGGAGAGGGCCGACCAGGTTGCCGCACCGACGAAGTGCAGGGCGGACGCGGTGGGGACGACCCGCACGTCATGCCCTGACTCGGTCAGCCGGCGCAGCAGCTCGCACGCCTTGTACGCGGCGATGCCACCGCTGACCCCCAGAACGACCTTCGGCTTGCCCACCGGGCCTCCCCGCACTCGTCGGTCACGTGCACGCCACGACTCTTCGGCGTACGACTCAATGCTGCGTCATTGCGGGGACGACCCCCGCACCCCCGAGCAGACCACAGGCCCGGCAGTCGCGCTGCCGGGCCTGTGGAAAAGTCAGCCGAAGGCTGAAAATACTACTGCTGCAGTTACTGCCTACTGCTCTTACTGCGCCGGGCCCTCGATGGCCTCGGAGGTCAGCAGACCCGCGTTGATCTCGCGCAGGGCGATCGAGAGCGGCTTCTCGTGGACGTGGGTGTCGACGAGCGGACCGACGTACTCGAGGAGGCCCTCGCCGAGCTGCGAGTAGTACGCGTTGATCTGGCGGGCACGCTTGGCCGCGTAGATCACGAGGCTGTACTTCGAGTCGGTGGCCTCGAGGAGCTCGTCGATCGGCGGGTTGATGATGCCCTCGGGCGCGGTAATGGAAGAGGACACGCTCTACCTTCCGAAAGAGGGGATGGGATCGAAAACGATCACACTACGTCCACCAAGGCTAGCAGCTCACGCGCCACGTCCTCGACGGAGGTGTTGACCAGGGTGACGTCGAACTCCGGCTCGGCCGCGAGTTCGACCTTGGCCGCGTCGAGGCGGCGCTCGATCACCTCGGGCGGTTCGGTGCCCCGCCCGGTGAGTCTGCGCACGAGCTCCTCCCAGGAAGGAGGAGCCAGGAACACCAGCTGAGCCTCGGGCATGGACTCACGGACCTGCCGGGCGCCCTGGAGATCGATCTCCAGGAGCACGGGCTCGCCCGCCTCCAGCCGTTCGAGCACCGCGCCACGCGGGGTGCCGTAGCGGTTGCCGGCGAACTCGGCCCACTCCAGCAGCTCGCCGTTGGCGATCAGCTTGTCCATCTCGTCGTCGGTGACGAAGAAGTAGTGGACTCCGTGCTGCTCGCCCGGGCGGGGCTTGCGGGTCGTCGCCGACACCGAGAGCCAGACCTCGGGATGTTCCTTGCGCATATGGGCGACGACCGTGCTCTTGCCGACCCCTGAGGGGCCGGAGAGCACGGTCAGCCGCGGACGTTCACTCATGCAGCGATTATTCCAGCAATCCCTGGTGCTCAGGAATCAGGAGCCGGTGCTGCCGAACTCGCGCTCCAGGGAGGCGATCTGGTTGGAACCGAGGCCACGCACACGGCGGCTCTCGGAAATACCGAGTCGCTCCATGATCTGCTTGGCGCGGACCTTGCCCACGCCCGGCAGGGACTCAAGGAGAGCGGAGACCTTCATCTTGCCGATGACGTCGTTCTCCTGGCCCTGCTTGATGACCTCGTGGAGAGAGGCGCCGGAGTGCTTCAGTCGATTCTTGACCTCGGCCCGCTCCCGGCGAGCCGCGGCGGCCTTTTCGAGCGCGGCTGCGCGCTGTTCAGGGGTAAGGGGCGGAAGAGCCACGCCTACGTCACCTCGGATGTCGAACTGTCGGATACGGACCGGTGAGGAACCTAGTCGCCCCACACCTGGGGAGCCACGAGCAACACGCTTGCCCGTCCTCCCCCACTACCTTGAGGGCGTGGGAGGTGCCCTCACTCGTCGGAGACTAGCGGCCAAGTGCGTCTGAGTCAGCGAGAACAGCGGAAAAGTCCTGGTCAGCCTCCCTGGAGTCGGACATAACAGGCGTATTGCCCCGGATTTGAGAATGTATTCAGACTCAAGCCCGGACTCAGACCGTCCGCGAGGCACTCATCGGAGGACTCAGGAAGCCGCCACGGCGGCACCGATCTCCGCCGCGAAGCCCTCCGCGGACGCGCGCAGCGCCGTGACATCCGGACCGTGACGAAGAACACCCCTGCTGACGTTCGGGACGACATGCCGCACGGCCGCCCCGAAGACCCCCGGAAGGTCCGCCGGAGTGGCTCCCTGGGCCCCGATCCCGGGTGCCAGGAGCGGTCCGTTGATCTCCAAGTCGTACGACGACAGGTCACCCAGAGTGGCCCCGACGACCGCGCCGAAGGACCCCATGGGCGCCTCCCCGGCGTTCTCGGCCGCGAGGTGGGCGAGCACGGTCGCTCCGACGTTCCGGCCACCGCCGTCCTCGGCGCGGACCGCGTGCTGGACCTCGCGCCCCTCCGGGTTGGAGGTCAGCGCCAGCACGAACAGACCCGCGCCGCTCCGGCGCGCGAGATCCACGGCCGGCTTCAGGGACCCGTAGCCGAGGTACGGCGACACGGTCAGGGCGTCCGAGAAGAGCGGCGCGCCCTTGCTCAGGAAGGCCTCCGCGTACGCGGCCATGGTCGAGCCGATGTCGCCGCGCTTGGCGTCCATGACGACCAGGGCACCGGCGGCCCGGGCCTCCTCGACCGACTTCTCCAGGACGGCGACACCGCGCGACCCGAAGCGCTCGAAGAACGCGCTCTGCGGCTTCAGCACGGCCACCCGGTCGGCCAGCGCCTCCACGACGGTGCGGCTGAAGCGCTCGAGCCCCGCGACGTCGTCGTTGAGACCCCAGTCGGCGAGCAGCGACGCGTGCGGGTCGATGCCGACGCACAGCGCCCCGCGCTCGTCCATGGCGCGCCGCAGCCGGGCGCCGAAGGGTTCCGGAGAGCTCATGCCGTCTTCCTTGCCTTCCTTGTGTCGGCGCCGACCGCGTCGGCGATGGTGGCGTACGGGCTGGTGCGGAGGCGCGCGGCGAGGCCCTTGTGGAGGGCGCGGCTCCAGAACGGGCCCTCGTAGATGAAGGCGCTGTAGCCCTGCACCAGGGTTGCGCCGGCGAGGATGCGCTGCCAGGCGTCCTCGGCGTTCTCGATGCCACCGACGCCCACCAGGGTGATCCGGTCGCCCACGCGCGCGTAGAGGCGGCGCAGCACCTCCAGGGACCGCGCTTTCAGCGGTGCGCCCGAGAGGCCGCCGGTCTCCTTCACGAGAGAGGGGTCGGACTGCAGGCCGAGTCCCTCGCGCGCGATGGTGGTGTTCGTGGCGATGATGCCGTCCAGGCGCAGCTCCACGGCGAGGTCGGCGACCGCGTCGACGTCCTCGTCCGCGAGGTCCGGGGCGATCTTCACCAGCAGCGGGACCCGTCGGTCGGTGACCCGGCGGTCGGCGGCCTCCCGGACGGCGCTCAGCAGGGGACGCAGCGCCTCGGTGGCCTGGAGGTTGCGCAGTCCGGGCGTGTTGGGCGAGGAGACGTTCACGACCAGGTAGTCGGCGTACGGCGCCAGCCGCTCCGTCGACTTCACGTAGTCCCCGACGGCCTCGTCCTCCGGGACGACCTTGGTCTTGCCGATGTTGACGCCCACGACGGTCCTGAAGACGGGTTCGCGGGAGGCCAGCCGCGCGGCCACCGTCAGCGAGCCCTCGTTGTTGAAGCCCATGCGGTTGATCAGCGCGCGGTCCTTCACCAGCCGGAACAGCCGCTGCTTCGGGTTGCCGGGCTGCGGCTCCCCGGTCACCGTGCCGATCTCGACGTGGTCGAAGCCGAGCATCGACATGCCGTCGACGGCCACCGCGTTCTTGTCGAAGCCGGCGGCCAGCCCGAACGGGCCGTGCATACGGAGCCCGAAGGCCTCCGTCCGCAGCTCCTTGTAGCGGGGGGCGAGCGCGGCGGCGACGAACGTGCGCAGCACGGGGACACGGACGGCGAGGCGGATCCAGCGGAAGGCCAGGTGGTGCGCCTGCTCCGGGTCCATCCGTTGGAAAACCAGACGGAAGAAAAGCTTGTACATGGTCATGTCCTCTTAGGGCCCCACCAGGGGCCTCACGAAGAGGGGGACACCGTTTCCGGTGTCCCCCTCGTGGCTGCTAGTCGCGGGCCGCGGTCAGGTGTTCCGCGTGTTCCTGGAGTGAACGTACGCCCACTCCCCCGTGGTTGAGTGCGTCGATGCCCTGGACGGCCGCGGCGAGCGCCTGGACCGTCGTCAGGCACGGCACCGAGCGCGCCACCGCCGCCGTACGGATGTCGTAGCCGTCGAGGCGGCCACCGGTGCCGTACGGGGTGTTGACGATGAGGTCGACCTCGCCGTCGTGGATGAGCTGGACGATGGTCTTCTCGCCGTTCGGGCCCTCGCCGTCGGAGTGCTTGCGCACCACGGTGGCGTTGATGCCGTTGCGCTTGAGCACCTCGGCCGTGCCGGAGGTGGCGAGCAGCTCGAAGCCGTGGGCGACCAGTTCACGAGCGGGGAAGATCATCGAGCGCTTGTCGCGGTTGGCGACCGAGATGAACGCGCGGCCCTTGGTCGGCAGCGGACCGTACGCGCCCGCCTGCGACTTGGCGTACGCCGTGCCGAAGACCGAGTCGATGCCCATGACCTCGCCCGTGGAGCGCATCTCCGGGCCCAGCACCGTGTCCACGCCGCGCCCGTGGGTGTCGCGGAAGCGCGACCACGGCATGACGGCCTCCTTGACGGAGATCGGCGCGTCGAGGGGCAGGCTGCCGCCGTCGCCGTTCGCGGGCAGCAGGCCCTCGGACCGCAGCTCGGCGATGGTCGCGCCCAGCGAGATCCGGGCCGCCGCCTTGGCCAGCGGCACCGCCGTCGCCTTGGAGGTGAAGGGGACCGTGCGGGACGCGCGCGGGTTGGCCTCCAGGACGTACAGGATGTCGCCGGCCATCGCGAACTGGATGTTGATCAGTCCACGGACGCCGACGCCCTTGGCGATGGCCTCAGTCGAGGCCCGCAGCCGCTTGATGTCGAACCCGCCGAGGGTGATCGGGGGCAGGGCGCACGCCGAGTCGCCGGAGTGGATACCCGCCTCCTCGATGTGCTCCATGACGCCGCCGAGGTACAGCTCCTCACCGTCGTACAGGGCGTCGACGTCGATCTCGATGGCGTCGTCGAGGAACCGGTCGACCAGGACGGGCCGGGAGGGGCTGATCTCGGTCGACTCGGCGATGTACGCCTCCAGGCGTGTCTCGTCGTACACGATCTCCATGCCGCGCCCGCCGAGGACGTACGACGGCCGCACCAGGACCGGGTAGCCGATCTCGTCGGCGATGGCCTTGGCGCCCTCGAAGGTCGTCGCCGTTCCGTGCTTCGGCGCGGGGAGCCCCGCCTCGGCGAGCACCCGTCCGAAGGCGCCGCGGTCCTCGGCGGCGTGGATGGCCTCCGGCGAGGTGCCCACGACCGGTACGCCGTTGTCCTTGAGGGCCTGCGACAGGCCCAGCGGGGTCTGGCCGCCGAGCTGGACGACGACGCCCGCGATCGGACCGGCCAGCGACTCCGCGTGGACGATCTCCAGCACGTCCTCGAGCGTCAGCGGCTCGAAGTACAGCCGGTCGGAGGTGTCGTAGTCCGTGGAGACGGTCTCCGGGTTGCAGTTGACCATGACCGTCTCGTAGCCCGCGTCGCTCAGCGCGAAGGAGGCGTGGACGCAGGAGTAGTCGAACTCGATGCCCTGGCCGATGCGGTTCGGTCCGGAGCCCAGGATGATGACGGCCGGCTTGGTCCGGGGCGCGACCTCGCTCTCCTCGTCGTACGAGGAGTAGAAGTACGGCGTCTTCGCCGCGAACTCCGCGGCGCAGGTGTCGACGGTCTTGTACACCGGGCGCACGCCGAGCGCGTGGCGGACCTCGCGCACGACGTCCTCGCGCAGGCCCCGGATCTCGCCGATCTGCTGGTCGGAGAAGCCGTGCCGCTTGGCCTCCGCCAGCAGGTCGACGTCCAGGCGCTCGGCGGCGGCCAGCTCGTCCGCGAGCTCCTTGATCAGGAAGAGCTGGTCGACGAACCACGGGTCGATCTTCGTGGCGTCGAAGACCTCTTCCTGCGTGGCACCCGCGCGGATGGCCTGCATGACGGAGTTGATCCGCCCGTCGGTCGGCCGGACGGCCTCTTCCAGGAGGGAGGCCTTGTCGCCGGGCTCGCCGACGAAGGTGAACTGGCTGCCCTTCTTCTCCAGCGACCGCAGCGCCTTCTGCAGCGCCTCGGTGAAGTTGCGGCCGATCGCCATGGCCTCGCCGACCGACTTCATGGTCGTGGTCAGCGTCGAGTCGGCCTGCGGGAACTTCTCGAAGGCGAACCGCGGCGCCTTCACGACCACGTAGTCGAGCGTCGGCTCGAAGGAGGCCGGGGTCTGCTCGGTGATGTCGTTCGGGATCTCGTCGAGCGTGTAACCGACGGCGAGCTTCGCGGCGATCTTGGCGATCGGGAAGCCGGTCGCCTTGGACGCGAGGGCCGACGAACGCGACACACGTGGGTTCATCTCGATGACGATGACACGGCCGTCAACGGGGTTCACAGCGAACTGGATGTTGCAGCCGCCCGTGTCGACGCCGACCTCGCGGATGACGGCGATGCCGATGTCCCGCAGGATCTGGTACTCGCGGTCGGTGAGCGTCATCGCGGGCGCGACCGTGATCGAGTCACCGGTGTGGACGCCCATGGGGTCGAAGTTCTCGATGGAGCAGACGACCACGACGTTGTCGTGCTTGTCGCGCATCAGCTCCAGCTCGTACTCCTTCCAGCCGAGGATGGACTCCTCCAGGAGCACCTCGGTGGTCGGGGACAGCGTGAGGCCCGTGCCCGCGATGCGGTGCAGCTCCTCCTCGTCGTACGCGAAGCCGGAGCCGGCGCCACCCATGGTGAAGGAGGGGCGGACGACGACCGGGTAGCCGCCGAGCTCGTCGACACCCTTGAGGACGTCGTCCATGGAGTGGCAGATCACCGAACGTGCACTCTCGCCGTGCCCGATCTTGCTGTGAACCGCGTCAACCACCAGCTTGAACTGGTCGCGGTCCTCGCCCTTGTGAATCGCCTCCACATTGGCGCCGATCAGCTCGACGCCGTACTTCGTCAGGACGCCGTTCTCGTCGAGGGAGATGGCGGTGTTGAGGGCCGTCTGACCACCCAGGGTGGGCAGCAGCGCGTCCGGCCGCTCCTTGGCGATGATCTTCTCGACGAACTCGGGCGTGATCGGCTCGACGTACGTCGCGTCGGCGATCTCCGGGTCGGTCATGATCGTCGCCGGGTTGGAGTTCACCAGGATGACGCGCAGGCCCTCGGCCTTGAGGACGCGACAGGCCTGGGTGCCGGAGTAGTCGAACTCGGCGGCCTGGCCGATGACGATCGGGCCGGAGCCGATGACCAGGACGGACTGGATATCGGTGCGCTTAGGCACGCTGGCCCTCCATCAGGGATACGAAGCGGTCGAACAGGTAGGCGGCGTCGTGCGGGCCGGCTGCCGCTTCGGGGTGGTACTGGACGCTGAAGGCCGGGCGGTCGAGGAGCTGCAGCCCCTCCACCACGTTGTCGTTCAGGCAGACGTGGGAGACCTCGGCGCGGCCGTAAGGGGTCTCGGAGACCTTGTCGAGCGGGGCGTCGACGGCGAAGCCGTGGTTGTGCGCGGTGACCTCGACCTTGCCGGTCGTACGGTCCTGTACCGGCTGGTTGATGCCGCGGTGGCCGTACTTCAGCTTGTAGGTGCCGAAGCCGAGCGCGCGCCCCAGGATCTGGTTGCCGAAGCAGATGCCGAACAGCGGCGTGCCGCGCTCCAGGACTGCCTGCATGACCGAGACCGGGTGGTCGGCGGTGGCCGGGTCACCGGGGCCGTTGGAGAAGAACACGCCGTCCGGGTTCACGGCGAACACCTCCTCGACGCTCGCCGTGGCCGGGAGCACGTGCACCTCGATGCCGCGCTCGGCCATGCGGTGCGGGGTCATGCCCTTGATGCCGAGGTCGACGGCGGCGACGGTGAACTTCGCGGTGCCGACCGGGACGGCTTCGCCGTCGGGGCCGATCGCCGGGACGACGTACGTCTCCTTCGTCGCGACCTCGGCGGACAGGTCGGCGCCCTTCATCTCGGGGGCCTGGCGCACCTCGGCGAGCATGGTGCCCTCGTCGGGCAGCGCGTTGCCGGAGAAGATGCCGACGCGCATGGCGCCTCGCTCGCGCAGGTGCCGGGTGAGCGCCCGGGTGTCGATGCCGCTGATGCCGACGACGCCCTGGGCGCGCAGCTCGTCGTCCAGGGAGCGGCGGGAGCGCCAGTTGGACGGCACGCGCGCGGGGTCGCGTACGACGTAACCCGAGACCCAGATCCGCTTCGACTCGGGGTCCTCGTCGTTGACGCCGGTGTTGCCGACGTGCGGGGCCGTCATCACGACGACCTGGCGGTGGTACGAGGGGTCGGTGAGGGTCTCCTGGTAGCCGGTCATACCGGTGGAGAACACGGCCTCGCCGAAGGTCACCCCCACGGCCCCGTAGGCGCGGCCGCGGAAGGTGCGGCCGTCCTCCAGGACGAGTACGGCGGGAGCCCTGGTGGCTCCGCGAGTGGAGGTCGTCATCGTTCGGCGCCTTCCGTGGTGATCGTCTTGTTCATGGAGTTGAGGGCCTCGACCCACTCGTTGTGCTCGGCCGCGCGGTCGGAGCGGAAGCCCGAGTCGATCAGCCGGTCGCCGTGCTCCCAGGTGACGACGAGCAGTCCGCCCTCGGTGAGGACCTTGCCGGCGATGCCCTTGTCGAGCCGGGCCTCGCGCAGCTGCTCGGCGGGGACGAAGAAGTCGGTCGCTCCGGGGCGCACGACGTCCAGTCCCGCGTCCGTCAGCGTGAGCTCGGCCCGGCTGCGGGTGCCCAGCCCGTGCGCCACGATGCGGTCGAGCCACTGCCCGGCGGTGGTGGAGCCGTGGTAGCGCCCGCTCATCGTCAGTGTGACCTCGCCGGGGGACTCGGGCGCGGTGGGCAGCTCCGGCAGGTCGCCCTGGAGGGTGCCACGCCACTTCCAGCCCTCGCGCATCAGCCAGTAGACGAGCGCGACGAAGAGGAGGAGTCCGACCACCCAGCCGATGCGGGCGGCCCAGTCGGTCACTTCGGCCGACTTCTGTTCGGCGGCGATCGAGATGAGTGGTGTCACGTGAGCTTCCCGTCGACGAGCGTGGCCTTGCCCCGGAGCCACGTGTGCGTGACACGGCCCGGCAGCTCGCGGCCCTCGTAGGGGGTGTTGCGGCTGCGCGAGGCGAAGCCCGCGGGGTCCACGGACCCACGGTATGCCGTGTCGACGAGTGTGAGGTTGGCGGGCTCACCTGCCGAGACGGGACGGCCGTGACCGACGGCCCGGCCGATCTTCGCCGGCTTGTACGACATGCGGTCGGCGACGCCCGCCCAGTCGAGCAGCCCGGTGTCGACCATCGTCTCCTGGACCACGGACAGGGCGGTCTCCAGCCCGACCATGCCCATGGCGGCCGCGGCCCACTCACAGTCCTTGTCCTCGTGCGGGTGCGGGGCGTGGTCGGTGGCCACGATGTCGATCGTGCCGTCGGCGAGCGCCTCGCGCAGGGCGTGCACGTCGCGCTCGGTGCGCAGCGGCGGGTTGACCTTGTAGACCGGGTTGTAGCTGCGGACCAGCTCGTCGGTGAGGAGCAGGTGGTGCGGGGTGACCTCGGCGGTGACGTCGATGCCGCGGGACTTGGCCCAGCGCACGATCTCCACGGAGCCGGCGGTCGACAGGTGGCAGATGTGCACCCGGGAGCCGACGTGCTCGGCGAGGAGGACGTCCCGGGCGATGATCGATTCCTCGGCCACCGCCGGCCAGCCGCCGAGACCCAGCTCGGCGGAGACGACGCCCTCGTTCATCTGGGCGCCCTCGGTGAGCCGCGGCTCCTGCGCGTGCTGGGCGACGACTCCCCCGAAGGCCTTCACGTACTCCAGCGCCCGGCGCATGATCACGGCGTCGTCCACGCACTTGCCGTCGTCCGAGAACACGGTCACGCCCGCCGCCGACTCGTGCATCGCGCCGAGCTCGGCGAGCTTCCTGCCCTCCAGACCGACGGTGACGGCGCCGATGGGCTGCACGTCGCAGTACCCGTGCTCCTGGCCGAGTCGGTAGACCTGCTCGACGACACCGGCGGTGTCGGCCACCGGGAAGGTGTTGGCCATGGCGAACACGGCCGTGAAGCCGCCGCTCGCCGCCGCCCGCGTACCGGTCAGCACCGTCTCGGAGTCCTCGCGACCGGGCTCGCGCAGATGGGTGTGCAGGTCGACCAGCCCCGGCAGCAGCACCTTGCCGCCGGCCTCGACGACCTCGGCGCCCTCGGCGGACAGCCCGGACCCCACCTCGGCGACGGTCTGGCCGTCGATCAGCACGTCCTGCGGCTCGCCGCCGAGCACCTTCGCACCACGGATCAGGATCTTGCTCATGTGTCTTACTTCTCCTCGGTACGGATCTGGGGGGCGGTGGGCGCGTTCTTGGACTCGAACACGGCACCGCCGAGCAGCAGGTACAGCACGGCCATGCGGGTGGAGACCCCGTTGGCGACCTGCTCGATCGCGGTGCAGCGCTCGGAGTCGGCGACCTCGGCGGTGATCTCCATGCCGCGCACCATCGGACCGGGGTGCATCACGATGGCGTGCTCGGGCATCCGCGCCATGCGGTCGCCGTCGAGGCCGTAGCGCCGGGAGTACTCGCGCTCGGTCGGGAAGAACGCGGCGTTCATGCGCTCGCGCTGCACGCGCAGCATCATCACCGCGTCGGACTTGGGCAGGGTGGCGTCGAGGTCGTAACTGACCTCGCAGGGCCAGGACTCGATGCCGACCGGCAGCAGTGTGGGCGGCGCGACCAGAGTGACCTCGGCACCGAGGGTGTGCAGCAGGTCGACGTTGGAGCGGGCGACCCGTCCGTGCAGGATGTCTCCGACGATCGTGATGTGCTTGCCGGCGAGATCCTGGCCGAGCCCCGCATCCCGGCCGACGAGTCGGCGGCGCATGGTGAAGGCGTCCAGCAGTGCCTGGGTGGGGTGCTGGTGGGTGCCGTCACCGGCGTTGATGACGGCCGCGTCGATCCAGCCGGAGTTCGCCAGTCGGTACGGGGCCCCCGAGGCACCGTGCCGGATGACGACGGCGTCGACGCCCATGGCCTCCAGGGTCTGGGCGGTGTCCTTCAGGGACTCGCCCTTGGAGACGCTCGATCCCTTCGCGGAGAAGTTGATCACGTCCGCGGAGAGGCGCTTCTCCGCGGCCTCGAAGGAGATCCGGGTCCGGGTGGAGTCCTCGAAGAAGAGGTTGACGACGGTGCGGCCGCGCAGGGTCGGCAGTTTCTTGATCGGCCGGTCGGCGACCCGGGCCATCTCCTCGGCGGTGTCGAGGATCTGGATGGCGTCGTCACGGGTGAGGTCGGCGGCCGAGATGAGATGGCGCTGCATCTTTCAGGCTCCGTAAGGCAGTTCAGGTCGGGAGGCGGGACCCCGCCACGAGGGCGCGGCCGGGCATACGGGCGCGCACGAGCGCACTGGGTGGGCGTACGGCAGCGCCGTACGCGGGAGCGCTAGTGCGGTGCGCCCGGGGCGGTCCGCTTCGCACCGAGCAGGACGGTGTCCCGACCGTCCTCCTCGGCGAGCTGGACCTTGACCGTCTCCCGCAGCGACGTGGGGAGGTTCTTGCCGACGTAGTCGGCGCGGATCGGGAGTTCGCGGTGCCCGCGGTCGACGAGGACCGCGAGCTGCACCGCGCGCGGGCGGCCGATGTCGTTCAGCGCGTCGAGCGCGGCACGGATGGTGCGACCGGAGAAGAGCACGTCGTCGACGAGGACGACGAGCCTGCCGTCGATGCCGTCACCGGGGATCTCCGTGCGGGCCAGCGCACGAGGGGGCTGCATGCGCAGGTCGTCGCGGTACATGGTGATGTCGAGCGAGCCGACCGGGATCTTGCGGTCGGTGATCTCCTCGAGCTTGGCGGCGAGCCGCCGGGCGAGGAAGACGCCCCGGGTCGGGATGCCGAGGAGCACCACGTCGTCGGCGCCCTTGGCGCGCTCGACGATCTCGTGGGCGATGCGGGTCAGCACCCGCGCGATGTCGGGGCCCTCGAGCACGGGCCTCGGATCCTGCACTTGCGAGTCCATACGAAACGGACCTCCTTCTCCGCCTCACGGGACGGACCTTAAAGGACGTCGGATTTGCGCCACCAACGGTAGCAGGCCGTATCAACGGCCCTGATCACACCCCTGGCCTAACGGACGGGGGGCTACCACGGAAGAGTCGGTCCGGACCATTCGGCTTGACGGGGCAGAGTAACGCTGCGTAACCTCACAGTGAGTCACCAGCCGTGCGGCACCACCGCACGTCGACACAGCGTCCGGGAGCTATATGTCCAGCGAATACGCCAAACAGCTCGGGGCCAAGCTCCGGGCCATCCGCACCCAGCAGGGCCTTTCCCTCCACGGTGTCGAGGAGAAGTCCCAGGGACGCTGGAAGGCGGTCGTGGTCGGTTCGTACGAGCGCGGCGACCGCGCCGTCACCGTGCAGCGCCTCGCCGAACTGGCCGATTTCTACGGGGTTCCGGTGCAGGAACTACTGCCCGGCACCACTCCCGGCGGGGCCGCCGAGCCGCCGCCGAAGCTCGTGCTGGACCTGGAGCGCCTGGCTCATGTGCCGGCCGAGAAGGCGGGCCCGCTGCAGCGCTATGCGGCGACGATCCAGTCCCAGCGCGGTGACTACAACGGCAAGGTGCTGTCGATCCGCCAGGACGACCTGCGCACACTCGCCGTCATCTACGACCAGTCGCCCTCGGTCCTCACCGAGCAGCTGATCAGCTGGGGAGTCCTCGACTCGGACGCGCGCCGGGCGGTCTCCCACGACGAGAGCTGAGAGCCTCCGGCTCCCAGCAGAAACGTGCCGCCGGGGTGGCCGGAACCGTATGGTTCCGGCCACCCCGGCGGTTTTCGTCCAAGGGCACGGTGCCTTGTCGGAGTGCGGGGGTGGGCCCCGGTAAGGGGCGCGGGACTGTTTCGATATGCGGCTCCGCCGCATGGGCGCGAGCAACCACACACGACCCGCAGACAACCCCGCGCAGGCACCCCTACGGCGCTATTCCGACTCTTTGCGGAGCAGCCCCGGCTTCAGTTCCTTCAGGCGCCCCAGCAGACCGTTCACGAACGCGGGCGACTCGTCCGTCGAGAACTCCTTCGCCAGCTGCACCATCTCGTCCAGCACCACGGCGTCCGGAGTCTCGTCGACCCAGATCAGTTCGTACGCACCGAGACGCAGGATGTTGCGGTCCACGACCGGCATTCTGTCGAGCGTCCACCCGACGGCGTACTGCGCGATCAACTCGTCGATCCGCTGCGCACGCTTCGCGTAGCCCTCGACCAGCTCCATCGTGTACTCGCTCACGGGAGGCTGGCGCGAGTCGGTCCGGCTGTGCCGGACCCAGTCCGCGAGGACCGTCAGGACGTCAGCCCCGCGCTGGTCGGCCTCGAAGAGGATCTGGAAGGCACGCTTACGGGCCGTGTTACGGGCAGCCACGGTTAGCTGTTCACCCGGCCGAGGTAGTCGCTCGTACGGGTGTCGACCTTGATCTTCTCACCGGTGGTGATGAAGAGCGGGACCTGGATCTGGTGGCCGGTCTCCAGCGTGGCGGGCTTGGTGCCGCCGGTGGAGCGGTCGCCCTGGACGCCCGGCTCGGTCTCCTGGACCACGAGCTCGACGGCGGCCGGCAGCTCGACGAAGAGCACCTCGCCCTCGTGCTGCGCGACGGTGGCGGTGAAGCCCTCGATGAGGAAGTTGGCGGCGTCGCCGACGGCCTTGCGGTCGACCATGAGCTGGTCGTAGGTCTGCATGTCCATGAAGACGAAGTACTCGCCGTCCATGTACGAGAACTGCATGTCGCGCTTGTCGACGGTGGCCGTTTCGACCTTGACACCGGCGTTGAACGTCTTGTCGACGACCTTGCCGGAGAGCACGTTCTTGAGCTTGGTGCGCACGAAGGCGGGGCCCTTGCCGGGCTTGACGTGCTGGAACTCGACGACGGACCAGAGCTGGCCGCCCTCGAGCTTGAGCACCAGGCCGTTCTTGAGGTCGTTCGTGGAAGCCACGGTTGCGGAATCTCCTGGACTGACGTGACGACCAGAAGACACGCGCGGAGCGGCGCCGGGGAAGTACGGGTGCGTTCCCGCGCCCGCCGCGGCAGCGGCTTGTGCGGGGACGTGCCTGAACTTCCCTGGTGTCGCTAGAGCGCGAGCAGCTCCTTGGTCGTGATGGTGAGTAGCTCGGGTCCGCCGTCCGCCTCGTGGCGGACGACGAGCGTGTCATCGATCCGGACGCCGCCCCGGCCCGGGAGGTGAACCCCCGGTTCGACGGTGACCGGCACGCAAGCGTCCAGTTTACCCATGGCCGCGGGGGCCAACTGCGGGTCCTCATCGATTTCGAGTCCGACACCGTGACCTGTCAGCGATGGGAGGCCCTCCGTGTACCCCGCGGAGTCCAGTACCTGACGGGCCGCGCGGTCCACGTCACGGTAGGCCGCCCCGGGTGCCAGCGCCTCGCGTCCGGCCCGCTGGGCGGCGAAGACCAGGTCGTACAGCTCGATCTGCCAGTCGGCGGGAGACGTGCCGATGACGAAGGTCCGGCCGATCTCGCAGCGGTAGCCGCGGTACGTCGCGCCCAGGCAGACCGAGAGGAAGTCGCCCTCCTCGACGCGGCGGTCCGTGGGCCGGTGCAGACGGCGGCCGGAGTTGGGGCCGGTCGCGACGGAGGTCGCGAAGGCGGGGCCGTCGGCGCCGTGGTCGACGAGCCGGCGCTCCAGTTCGAGGGCGAGGTGGCGTTCGGTACGGCCGACGAGGATCGACTCCAGCAGCTCGCTCAGCGCCTGGTCGGCGATCTCCGCGCCGATCCGCAGGCAGGAGATCTCCTCCTCGTCCTTGACGACGCGCAGCTGTTCGACCGCGCCGCCCAGGTCGGCGAGGCGCAGCCTGGGGGCCACCGAGCGGAGGGCTCGGTGGCGGGTGACCGTGAGGTGGTGTTCCTCGACCGCGAGCGACTCGGCGCCCTCGGTGACGGCGAGGTCGGCGGCCGCGACCGCGGGGTCACCGCCCGCGCCGGGGAGCGGGTGCACGCGCAGCGTCTCGTCGGGGCGTGTGGCGTTGTCGCGTCCGCCACCGGGTGAGGTGCCGCAGAGCAGCAGGTCCTCTTCCCGGCCCATCAGCAGGACGGCGCCCTGTGGTGCCGCCCCGGCGAGATAGCGCACGTTGGCCGGGCGGGTGACGAGCGCGGTCGCGCTGCCGCCCGCGTTGCAGTACTCCCGTAGCCGGGCCCGGCGGGCCGCGTACACCTCTGACATGTCCCGAGCCTACGAGTGGTGGCCGGAAACCGCCGGTCGAGAGGGCCGGATGGGGTGCGGTGTGGGTGGGGCCGTGCTACGAGGGGCGCGTGCGCGGTCCCGGCGGCGGGTTCGGGGCTTCGTGCCCCTCGCCTCGGGAGGGGCACGCCTCCCGCCCTGCGGCTCGCTCCGGGGCTTCTCGCCCCCGCCGCCCCTACCCGTCCCATCACCAGGGGCGCTGCCCCTTCGACCCCGGCCAAGGGGACTGCGCCCCCTTGCCCCCCCGCCCTTCCGGGGCTCCGCCCCGGACCCCGCTTCGGGGGGCCGACCCCCGGCCCCCCGCTCCTCAAACTCCCCCAGCTACCGCTGGGAGGTGCCCCCAAGGGGCTGAATGTGCGCCGCGGGGTGCTGCGCGGCATTTAGGGGCGCGGGGAACTGCGCGACCAGCACCCGCTCACCCGCACGCGACCAACTCGCCCGAAGACCCTCGTGGGGGTCTGGGGGCGCAGCCCCCAGGGACAGGATGGGACGGGTAGGGGCGGCGGGGGCGAGGAACCCCGTGGGCCCCAAGAGTCTTCCCGCGCCCTACCACTTCGGCGGGCTCGCGATCGATCGGGCCAGGACGTCGTCCAGGACCTGAGCGGTCGACGGCACGTCGAGGTGGGAGTTGTCGATGATGGGCAGCCCGGAGCCGTACCAGCCGGCCATGCGGCCGTGGATGCGGGCGACCTCTTCGTCGGTGAGGCGGCGGTTGCCCGTGCGCTCCGCGTTGCGCTCGAGGACAATCTCCAGGCCGGGCAGGAGGACGACCGGCAGCAGGCCGGGGCCGACATGCCGTTTCCAGCCACCGAGGCCGACGACCGGGCGGTCGGGGAAGACGGCGTCGTCGAGGATGCAGGAGATGCCGTTCGCCAGGAAGTTGCGCGCCGCGAACCCGCAGGTACGGCGGGCGAGACGGTACTGCGCCTCCGAGTGGTCGTTCCACCCCGACTGAGGGTCGGCGAAGCCCGAGCGCACCCATTCACGGACGTCGTCCAGGCTGATGTGGGCCGTGGGCACCCGGCGGCGGTCCGCCCAGTACTTGGCCACGCTCGTCTTGCCCGCGCCCGCCGGACCGATGAGCAGCACAGCGAGCGTGGTGGCCGTGGCGTCGGGCGCGCCCGTGGCGGGCGGTGCGCTCGGCATGGCGACGGGGCCGCCGGGCGGCAGTTGCACGTGTCCGGTCGTGTCCCTGGACGGCGGGGCCGAGGCCGGCTGCGGCGGTGCGTGGTGCGGGACCTGTGGGGCACCCGGAGGGACCGGTGCTCCGACGAAGCCCGGCGGGGGCGGGGGCGACGGTGCGGGGCCCGGGGGTCCCGGGTGCTGTCCGGCCGGCGACCAAGGGGTCGACGGTCCCTGCCCCGGCTCGTGGGGCGGCGGCAGCGGAGCTCCCACTGCGTGCTGCATCCGGTGCCACTCCGTCTCGTACAGTCACATTGGCGCTGGCAGGCGGGGCATTGGCACCCCGTTCCCTACCGAACGGTACCGCCCCCGGCGGGCGTTTGGTGAACGGCCGGGAGCGGTCCGAAGTGCCCGTGCCACAAGGCGAATCGGGTCTTTGCGGGGCGAGCGGGTGTTACTGCCCCACTTCGCCGTAGGCGGCGAGGAGGACGGCCGGGTCCGGACCCTCCAGGACGGTGGGCTTGGCCAGTCCGTCGAGGACGATGAACCGCAGCAGGTCGCCGCGGGACTTCTTGTCGACCTTCATCGTCTCCAGCAACTTGGGCCACTGGTCGTGGCGGTAGTGCAGCGGCAGTCCGACGGATTCCAGGACGGTACGGTGGCGGTCCGCCGTCGCGTCGTCCAACCGGCCCGCGAGACGCCCGAGTTCGGCGGCGAAGTGCATCCCGACGGAGACCGCCGCTCCGTGGCGCCACTTGTAGCGCTCGTTCTTCTCGATGGCGTGCCCGAGGGTGTGCCCGTAGTTGAGGATCTCGCGCAGCCCGGACTCCTTCAGGTCGGACGAGACGACCTCGGCCTTGACCTTGATGGACCGCTCGATCAGCTCGGCGGTGTGCGGACCGGCCGGGGTGCGGGCGGCCTGCGGGTCGGACTCGATGAGCTCCAGGATCGCCGGGTCGGCGATGAACCCGGCCTTGATGACCTCGGCGAGCCCTGACACGTAGTCGTTGACGGGCAGCGAGTCCAGCGCGGCCAGGTCGCACAGCACACCGGCCGGCGGGTGGAAGGCGCCGACGAGGTTCTTGCCCTCGGCGGTGTTGATGCCGGTCTTGCCGCCGACGGCAGCGTCCACCATGGCCAGCACGGTGGTGGGGATGGCGATCCAGCGCACCCCGCGCAGCCAGGTCGCGGCCACGAACCCGGCCAGGTCCGTGGTGGCGCCGCCGCCCACGCCCACGATGACGTCCGTACGGGTGAACCCGGACTGGCCCAGCGCCTTCCAGCAGTAGGCGGCGACCTCGGCGGTCTTGGCCTCCTCCGCGTTCGGCACCTGGATGGCGACGGCCTCGTAGCCCTGCTCGGCCAGGTCCGCCCGCAGCGCCTCCCCGGTCCCGTCCAGCGCCTCGGGGTGGATGACGGCCACCCGCTTGACCCTGTCCCCGATCAACCCACCCAGCTCACCGAGGAGTTGCCTGCCGACCAGGACCTCGTACGGGTCGGTGCCCGCCGTGCCGCCGACCTGGATCCGGGTGACTGCCTGGCTCATGCTTCCTTCAACTCCAGTGCGTCGAGGACGGCTTGGGTGACCTCTTCGGGCGTGCGGTTGTCGGTGGGTACGACCGCGTGGGCGACCTCGGTGTAGAGATGGCGGCGGGCCTCCATCAACTCCCGCCACTGCCGCCGCGGGTTGACCGCGAGCAGCGGGCGGGCCGCGTTGAGGCCGGTGCGCTTGACGGCCTCCTCCACGTCCATCGACAGGTAGACCACGCGCAGGCCGGCGAGTGCGGCGCGGGTGTCGGCGTCGAGGATGGAGCCGCCGCCGAGCGCGAGGACGCCGTCGTGCTCGGCGAGCGCGGTGCGCACCGCCTGCTTCTCGATGGCCCGGAAGGCGGGCTCGCCAGAGTCGACGAAGATGTCCGCGATCGTGCGGCCCTGGGACGCGACGATGTCGTCGTCGGTGTCCCGGTAGACGCAGCCGAGCCGCTCGGCCAGCAACTGCCCGACGGTGGACTTGCCCACGCCCATCGGGCCGACCAGGACGACCAGCGGGCCGTTCGTCGAACCGTTCATCGCACCGCTCATCGAATCGCCAGGTTCTCGAGGTACGACCGCACGTTGCGGCGGGTCTCGGTGACGCTGTCGCCGCCGAACTTCTCCGCCACCGCGTCGGCGAGCACGAGCGCGACCATCGCCTCGGCGACGATGCCGGCGGCCGGGACCGCGCACACGTCGGAGCGCTGGTGGTGGGCCTTGGTCTCCTCACCGGTGACCACGTCGATGGTGGCCAGGGCCCGGGGCACGGTGGCGATCGGCTTCATCGCCGCCCGTACGCGCAGCAGCTCGCCGGTGGTCAGTCCACCCTCGGTGCCGCCCGAGCGGCCGGTGGCGCGCCGGACGCCCTCGTCGGTCCGCACGATCTCGTCGTGCGCCTGCGAGCCCGGTACCCGGGCCAGGTCGAAGCCGTCTCCGACCTCGACGCCCTTGATGGCCTGGATGCCCATCAGCGCACCCGCGAGACGGGCGTCAAGGCGCCGGTCCCAGTGCACGTGCGAGCCGAGGCCCACCGGCACCCCGTACGCGAGCACCTCGACGACACCGCCGAGGGTGTCGCCGTCCTTGTGTGCCTGGTCGATCTCCGCGACCATCGCCTTCGACGCGTCCGCGTCCAGGCAGCGCACCGGGTCGGCGTCCAGTTTCTCGACGTCCGCGGGCTTGGGGTAGACGCCGTAGGGGGCCTTCGCCGCCGCGAGCTCCACCACGTGCGAGACGATCTCGATCCCGGCCGTCTCCTTCAGGTACGACCGCGCCACCGCACCCAGGGCCACCCGGGCCGCGGTCTCCCGCGCGCTCGCCCGCTCCAGCACCGGACGCGCCTCGTCGAACCCGTACTTCTGCATGCCCGCGAGGTCCGCGTGGCCGGGCCGGGGCCGGGTCAGGGGCGCGTTGCGCGCGAGGCCGTCCAGGATCTCCGGATCCACCGGGTCGGCCGCCATGACCTGCTCCCACTTCGGCCACTCGGTGTTGCCCACCATGATCGCCACCGGGGAGCCCATGGTCAGGCCGTGCCGCACACCGCCGATGAAGGTGATCTCGTCGCGCTCGAACTTCATGCGCGCACCGCGTCCGTAGCCGAGCCGCCGCCGCGCCAGGTGGTCCGCCACCATCTCGGTGGTGATCGGCACGCCGGCGGGAAGTCCCTCCAGCGTCGCGACGAGTGCGGGACCGTGGGACTCCCCCGCGGTCAGCCAGCGCAACCTGCTCAACGGTGCTCCTCAGTGCTCGCGCCCTGGTACTGCGTACTGCCTTTGCCTACGCGTGTCCTCGCGTACGGCGTCGGCGCCACCGGGTGCGCGGCCCCGGCCCGCCACCTCCGATCCTCCCACGTCCGGGGCAGGGGCAGGTCCCAGGTCCATCTGGCGGACGTGAGGTGACCGGTTCCGCGCTCTGCTCGTGTGTCACGCCATCCGGTCCGCCGCGCTCTTGATCGCCTCGCGGATGCGGAAGTACGTGCCGCACCGGCAGACGTTCGCGATCTCGTCGATGTCGGCGTCGGTGGGGTTCTTCGTGTGCTTGAGGAGAGCGACGGCGGCCATGATCTGGCCGGGCTGGCAGTAGCCGCACTGGGCGACGTCCTGTTCCAGCCAGGCCTCCTGGACGGGATGGAGCCGGTCGCCGTCGGCGAGCCCCTCGATGGTGGTGACCTCGCGGCCGGCGGCCTCGGAGACCGGGACCACGCAGGGGCGGACGGCCTCGCCGTCGAGGTGGCTGGTGCAGGCCTTGCAGACGTCGATGCCGCAGCCGTACTTGGGGCCGCGGATGCCGAGCAGGTCGCGCAGCGCCCACAGCAGGGGCAGGTCGTCGGGGGCGTCGACGGTGACGGTCTCCCCGTTGACGGTGAAGGTGTGGGAGGGCACGGACGGCTCCTTGCGGGGTGCTCAGCGCGGGAAGGGGGTGAAGTCGACGTCGAAGGTGACGGGGAAGCTGCGCGGCCGGGTGCCGGTGGCGCGGGCGTAGGCGTTGGCCACGGCACCGACTGCCGCCGGGACACCGAGTTCGCCGGCGCCGCCGGGTTCGCCGGCTCCCTCGACGACGAAGATCTTCACGTCCTTCGGGGAGTCCTTCTGGCGCGCGTAGTGGAACTGCGAGTAGCTGCCCTCCATCGGGAGCCCCTTGTCGATGTGGAGCCCGGCTCGCAGGGTGGTGGAGATGGCGTCCGTGAGGCCGCCGAGCAGTTGCGCCTCCAGTCCGCGCGGGTTGATCACACGGCCCACGTCGGCCGCGATCACCGCCTTCGTCACCCGGGGCTTCTTCGGGTCGGTGGCGTCGATCTCGACGAGACAGGCGGTGCAGGACTTGTACTCCTCGTGGAAGCCGATGCCCTGGGCCCGGCCGTCGGGCAGGCCGCGGCCCCAGTCGCCCTCCTCGGCGACCTTGTCGAGGACGGCTCGCTGGCGGGCGGTCTTGAGGAACTCGCGCCGGAAGGCGACGGGATCCTTGCCGAGTTTCGCCGCGAGTTCGTCGACGATGATCTCCTCGGCGCCGCGTGTGTTGGCCGAGTACACGGACCGCCACGATCCGGTGTGCATCTTCAGCGGCACCTCGGTGAGCGCCTGTGTCGTCACGCCGAAGTTGTACGGGGACTTCACCGTGGTGAGGAACAGGGTCTGCGCGAAGGTCGCGTTGCCGAGGCCCGGCGGCAGACCGGCCGCGGCGGCGGTGATCGCGTCTCCGAGGCCGTGCCGGAAGTCGGTCTCCACGGCCGCCACCTGGTGCTGGAAGGTGAGCACCTGCCCGGCCGCGTAGCTGGCGCGGACCCGGTGGTGGGTGGCGGGCCGCATCCGCCCGTGCCGCATGTCGTCGACGCGCGACCACATCAGCCGTACGGGACGGCCGCTCTTCTTCGACACGGCGGCGGCCTCGAGGGCCGCGTCGTAGAACAGCCGCCGCCCGAAGGAGCCGCCCGACTGCAGAACGTGCACCTTCACCTTGGAGACGGGCAGCCCGATGGCCTTGGCGATGGCGGCCTGGGCGGCGATCGGTGACTTCAGCCCCGACCAGATCTCGGCACGGTCCGAGCGGACGTCCGCGACGGCCGAGTTGGTCTCCATCGGCGCGTGGCTCGCGAACGCGAAGTCGAACTCGGCGTCCACCTTCTTCACCAGGGCCCCGAGGATGTCGAGCGACGGGGTCGCCGCCTTCAGCTTCGCCCGGATGTCGTCGTCCGAGAGCGCGTCCACGGTCCCCGGCCCCCAGGTGACGTCCAGGGCGTTCTTGGCGTCGAGGGCCTGTCCGAACGTCTCGGCGACCACGGCCACGCCGGTGTCGATGGTGACGAGGTCGAGCACGCCCGGCATGGCACGTACGGCCGCTTCGTTGTTCACCGACTTCACGGTGCCGTTCACCGTCGGCGGGCGGCGCACCATGCAGGGCTTGGCGCCGGGGACGTCGAGGTCGAGGGTGTACGGGTGCTTGCCGGTGACGAGGGCACGGGCGTCGATGCGCGAGGTGGGGGTGCCGACGAGGGTGAGCTCGGACTCCTTCTTCGGCGTGACGGTCAGCGCGCCCAGGTCGAGAGAGGCCGCCGCTGCCGACAGCGAACCGTACGACGCGGTACGGCCGTCGGGCGCGACGACCACGCCCGCGCGCACCGTCAGGTCGCTCGCCCTCAGCCCCCATCGTTCGGCCGCGGCGCCCACCATCCGGGCCCGCGCGGCCGCCGCGGTGTGACGCACCGGGTCGTACAGCGAGCGGATCGAGTTGGAGCTGCCGGTGAGTTGGTTGAAGAGCAACTCGGGTCGGGCGTCGTCCAGTTGGACGCGGACGCGGTCGAGCGGAGTGTCCAGTTCCTCGGCGACCAGCATGGCCACGGCGGTGGTGAGCCCCTGGCCCACCTCCTCGCGTGGCAGCCGGAAGTGGACGTCGCCGTCCTCGTCGACGCTCAGCTCGAGCATGGTCGCGGTGGGCTTCCCGGCCAGGATCAGCAGGTCACCGAGGTCGACCAGATCGGCCGGTGCGGGCGGCGTGGGAATCGCCGCGTCGGCGCTGCCTGGCGCGTAGGCGTCCAGACCGATCTTGGTCGCTACGGCGAGGGTGGGCGCGGCCACCAGGTAGGTGAGAAACCTGCGCCGGGCGTGACGTGTCATGGCGGCTCCGTTCGGCGGTCCGCCGACGTCGCCGGGCCGCCCGGAGATGATGTCCGGCGGTTACTCCCTGGTACAGGGGTTTCACAGGATCACCACTCGTCGTCATGCGTCCCACCCGACGCTCGCGCGGGGATCAGGCCGAGTTGTCCCCCGGCCGCCGCTGAGGGGCGTAGGAGCCCAGGAAGTCCGCGCCGCTGACCTGCTGGGCGGGCCGAACCTGTGGCTGAGTGTCTGGCTGGGCGGCGGCCTGCGCCGGCTCCGCCTGCTGGGGCGCGTAAGCGCCCAGGTAGTCGGCTCCGCGCCCCTGCCCGTACTGCGCCGCGGCGTGGAGAGGCTGTCCGCTCCGCACGGCACGCCGATAGGCCAGCTTGCGCTTCAGTTTGACGATCCACGACCCGACGACGGCGAGCACGATCAGGGCGAGCACCGTGATCTGCACCCAGTCGGGCAGGAATCCCAGCACGGCCTCGAATATCTGGCTCTTGACGGACGCCAGGGTCACACCTGTGGACATGGACTGCTTCCCCCCGGTAATGCTTCCCCCGGTTCCGCCCCCTGCGGAACCAAGCGGATATTACCGGTCGGTCAGGGCGTGTTCCCCTGCTTTTCGCATGACGTCCAGCGGCGCCGGGACACGACCCGTCATCTGCTCGACCTGGAGCACCGCCTGGTGCACGAGGAGGTCCAGCCCGCTGACGACAGCGCCGCCGTACGCGGACCAGCGCGCCGCGAGCGTGGTCGGCCACGGGTCGTAGAGCACGTCGAACAGCGTGGCGGGCCGCTCGGGAACGGCCGCTGCCAGGGCGTCGGTGGTCCCGGCCGGGGTGGTGGCGATGACGAGCGGGGCGCGCAGGGCCTGCTCCGCGTCCGCCCAGTCCGCCGTGCGTACGTCGACATCGAGCCGCTCGCCCCACTGACGCATCTCGGCGGCGCGGGCCTCGCTCCGAACGTACGCGACGACCTCGCCGGTACAGATCCGGGCGAGTGCCGCCAAGGCGGAGGACGCGGTGGCACCCGCGCCGAGGATCGCGGCGGAGTCCACCTGCTCGATGCCGTGCTCGCGCAGGGCGTTCACCATGCCGGGGATGTCGGTGTTGTCACCGACGCTCCGCCCGTCCTCGGTGAACACGACGGTGTTGACGGCCTCGACGGAGGCGGCCGTCTCGCTGGTCTCGTCGAGCAGCGGGATGACGGCCCGCTTCAGCGGCATGGTCAGCGACAGCCCCGCCCATTCGGGTCCCAGCTTGCCGAAGAACTCCGGCAGCGTCTCCTCGTCGACCTCGTAGCGGTCGTAGGACCAGCCGTCGAGCCCCAGCGCCGCGTACGCGGCCCGGTGGAGCACCGGGGAGAGCGAGTGGGCGATCGGGGAGCCGAGAACGGCGGCTCGGCGCTTGCTGTCGCTGCGGGTCATCATCCGTTCTTCTGCTCTTCGAGGTACTTCTGGCGATTGCGGTTCTGCTCTTCGTTGGTCTCGGCGAAGAGTGTCTCGTCCTCGCTGACCGAGACGAAGTAGTACCAGTTTCCCTTGGCCGGGTTGAGGGCCGCCCTGATGGCCACCTCGCCCGGATTGTTGATCGGTCCGGGCGGCAGGCCCTTGAACTTGTAGGTGTTGTACGGGTCGTTGATCTGCCGCAGCTGGTCGACCGACCCGGTGGCGAGCTTGGACTCGCCGCGCAGGTAGTTCACCGTGGAGTCGAAGTCGAGCAGGCCGAAGGTCTCGGTGTTGTTGGTCTTGAGCCGGTTGTAGACGACCCTCGCGACCTTCTCGAAGTCGTCCTTGGACTTGCCCTCGGCCTGGACGAGGCTCGCCACGGTGAGGACCTGGAGCGGATTGTCGAGGTCCAGCGACTTCGCCTTCTTCTCCAGCCCGAACTCGGCGTACTTCTGCTTGGAGAGGTCGACCATTTCCTTCAGGACGTCCTTGGGCTTCATGCCCTTGGACACGGGATAACTGGAGGGGTAGAGGAATCCCTCCAGCGGCTCCTTGATGTCACCGTTGTCGTTCGCCCAGGCCGGAAGGCCGAGGGACTTCCAGTCGTTCTTGGCGACCGACTCGGTCGTGCCCGCCTTGACTTCCAGGCGCTTGTCGATCAGTTCGTAGATCGCCTTGTTGCGCTGCCCCTCGGCGATCACCAGGTTGTTGCGGCTCTTGTCGCTGAGCATGAGGGCGACGGCGCTCGCGGCGGACATCTGCTTCTTGAGCGTGTAGACGCCCGCCTGGATCGTGTCACCATTGGCGTTGTTCGCCTGCGCGGTCACGAAGGCGTCGACGCTCTTGACGACCCCGGCCTTCTTCAGCTCCTGCCCGATCGCATAGCCGCCCGCGCCCTTCGGAATGGTGACGGTCACCGACTCGCCTGTGCCGTCCCCCGCCCAGTCGGGAGCCGCGGCGAAACGATTTTGGTACCACTGGTAGCCGAAGTAGCCGACTCCGCCCACACCGCCGCCGAGAACGACGACGACCATCAGGCAGGCAAAGCCGTTGCGGCGCTTCTTGCCGCCCGCGCCCGCCTTGCCGCCGCCCTTGCCCTTCCGGTTCGCGCGTCCGCCGCGGCCGTCCGGATCGTCGGAGTCGTCGTCATCGTCGTCGTTGCCGCCGGCGAAGAAGGCGTGCTCACCCTGGTCCGGGCCGGGGTCCCAGTCGGTCTGCGGCGGCTCCGGCTCGGTCCGGCGGCCCGGCTGGGGCTCCAGTCCCGGCTCGTGCTGCTGCTGCTGCGGCTGCGGCTCCTGCTGCGGGTACGCGTCGGAGGCGCCGTAGTAGTCGTGCTGCCCACCGCCGTAGCCGGCGTTCTGCCCGCCGTACGAGTCCTGCGGGTAGGAGTCCCCGTGGCCGCCGGGATACTGGCCCTGGGCGTGCTGCTCGTGCGTACCGGTGTCCCAGCCGCCGCCCTGGTACTGCTGCTGCCCCTGACCGTAGTGGGCCTGCTGGCCGGTGCCCCAGTCACCGTACGGCGACTGCTGCGGCTGCTGTTGCTGCTCCGGATAGTGCTGCGGCTGGCCGCCGTAGGGAGGCTGCTGACCCGCGTGGGTCTGCTGTCCTCCCCATCCACCGTCCCCGTACAACGGGTCCTCGGGATGCCACGGTTCGGAGCCTGGGCCCCGGCCATACTCAGTCATCGATCCCCTAGAGCCGCGAGGCGGCGGTCGCGCGGCTCCGCTTCCGTCCCGCCTCGATCTGTGCGGCAGCTGTTCGAACGCTGCCGCATCGCGCCGGAACGTTACCGTATCGCGATCAGATGACCACTTCGATGCCGTCGCCGGGTGCTGTACCTGACACTCGCTCGGATTCGAGGGCCTGTTGCAGGATGATCACGGCCGCTGCCTGGTCGATGACCGATCTGCCCTTCTTGGACTTCACACCGGACGCGCGCAGTCCCTGACTGGCCGTCACCGTGGTCATCCTCTCGTCCACGAGCCGCACCGGCACGGGGACGATGGTACGGGCCAACTCCTCCGCGAAGCCCCTCACTTTGACCGCCGCCGGTCCCTCGCCCCCCTTCAGGGAGCGAGGGAGGCCGACGATCACCTCGATGGGTTCGTACTCCTCGACGAGTTGCCTCAACCGGCGCTGCGCGGCCGGGACATCACGTCCCGGAACCGTCTCGACGGGTGTCGCGAGGATCCCGTCGGGGTCGCACGATGCGACCCCGATCCGGGCGTCCCCGACATCGATCGCCAGCCGACGTCCTTTGCGCATACTCACAGCCGATTCTTACCTTGTCCCTACAGGCCCTACTTGACGGTCTCGCCGACCATGCGCTCGACCGCGTCGACGGCCTCGCCGACGGCGGCCGGGTTCTGGCCGCCGCCCTGGGCGACGTCCGGCTTGCCGCCACCGCCGCCGCCGAGGGTCTTGGCGGCCGTACGGACCAGGTCGCCGGCCTTCAGACCGCGCTCGCGGGCGGCCTCGTTGGTGGCGATGACCGTCAGCGGCTTGCCGTTGTTGACCGTGAACAGGGCGACGACCGCGGCCCGTCCGCCCTGGATGCGGCCGCGCACGTCGAGGACCAGCTTGCGCAGATCGTCCGGGGTCGTGCCGTCCGGGACCTGACCGGTGACCACGGCGACACCGCGAACGTCCCTGGCGGACTCGGCGAGCCCGGCGGCGGCCTGGAGGACCTTCTCGGCGCGGAACTTCTCGATCTCCTTCTCGGCGTCCTTCAGCTTGCCGAGCATGGCGGAGACCTTCTCCGGGAGCTCCTCGGAGCGGCCCTTGATCAGCTCCTGGAGCTGGGCCACGACCGTGTGCTCACGGGCCAGGAAGTTGTAGGCGTCGACGCCGACCAGGGCCTCGATACGGCGCACTCCGGAGCCGATCGAGGACTCACCGAGGAGCTTCACCAGGCCCAGCTGGGCGGTGTTGTGGACGTGCGTGCCGCCGCACAGCTCCTTGGAGAAGTCGCCGATGGTCACGACGCGGACGCGGTCACCGTACTTCTCGCCGAACTCGGCGATGGCGCCCTGCTTCTTGGCCTCGTCGATGCCCATGACGTCGGCGCGCACGTCGAGATCGCGGGCGAGCACCTCGTTGATCTTCTGCTCGACGTCGGTCATCACGGCCGTCGGCACGGCGGACGGCGAACCGAAGTCGAAGCGGAAGCGGCCCGGCTGGTTCTCTGAGCCGGCCTGGGCGGCCGTCGGGCCGAGGGCGTCGCGCAGGGCCTGGTGCGTGAGGTGGGTGGCCGAGTGGGCGCGGGCGATGGCCTTGCGGCGGCGGTCGTCGATCGAGGCGTGGACCAGGTCGCCCACAGCCACCTCGCCGACCTGGACGACGCCCTTGTGGACGTACACACCCGGGACCGGCTTCTGGCAGTCGCGGACCTCGACGACGGCGCCGGAGGCGACCTTGATCCGGCCGGTGTCGCCGATCTGGCCGCCGCCCTCGGCGTAGAACGGGGTGCGGTCCAGGACGACCTCGACCTCGTCGCCCTCGGTGGCGGCGGGCGAGGGCACGCCGTCGACGAGGATGCCGACGACCGTGGACTCGCCCTGGGTGTCGGCGTAGCCGATGAAGTCGGTCTCGCCGGACTTGTCGGCGATCTCGCGGTAGGCGCCGAGGTCGGCGTGACCGGTCTTCTTGGCCTGGGCGTCGGCCTTGGCGCGCTCCCGCTGCTCCTTCATCAGGCGGCGGAAGCCGTCCTCGTCCACCGACAGGCCCTGCTCGGCGGCCATCTCGAGGGTGAGGTCGATCGGGAAGCCCCAGGTGTCGTGGAGCAGGAAGGCCTTGTCGCCGGGCAGGACGGTGGAGCCGGCGTCCTTGGTCTCGCTCACGGCGGTGTCGAGGACGTTGGTGCCGGAGTTGAGCGTCTTGAGGAAGCGGGCCTCCTCGGCGAGGGCGACCTTCTCGATGCGCTCGCGGTCGGTGATGAGCTCGGGGTACTGCTGGCCCATCATCCCGATCACGGTGTCGATCAGGTCCTGCACGACCGGACCGGTGGCGCCGAGGAGCCGCATGTTGCGGATGGCGCGGCGCATGATGCGGCGCAGGACGTAACCGCGGCCCTCGTTGCCGGGGGTGACGCCGTCGCCGATGAGCATCACGGAGGTGCGCATGTGATCGGTCACCACACGCAGGGACACGTCGGAGACGTGGGCGTCGCCGTAGCGGACGCCGGTGAGCTCGGTGGCCTTGTTGATGACGGCCATGGAGGTGTCGATCTCGTACATGTTCTGCACACCCTGCAGAATCATGGCGAGACGCTCCAGGCCGAGGCCCGTGTCGATGTTCTTGCTCGGCAGGTCGCCGAGGATCTCGAAGTTCTCCTTGCTGGTGCCCTCGCCACGCTCGTACTGCATGAAGACGAGGTTCCAGATCTCCACGTACCGCTCGTCGTTGACGGCGGGGCCGCCCTCGGCGCCGAACTCGGGGCCGCGGTCGTAGTTGATCTCGGAACAGGGACCGCAGGGGCCGGGGACGCCCATGGACCAGTAGTTGTCCTTCATGCCCAGGCGCTGGATGCGCTCCTTGGGCACGCCGACGACGTCGTGCCAGATGCGCTCGGCCTCGTCGTCGTCCTTGTAGACGGTGATCCAGAGCTTCTCCGGGTCCAGGCCGTAACCGCCCTTGTCCTGGGGGCTGGTGAGCAGCTCCCAGGCGTAACCGATGGCGCCTTCCTTGAAGTAGTCGCCGAAGGAGAAGTTGCCGCACATCTGGAAGAACGTGCCGTGCCGGGTGGTCTTGCCGACCTCCTCGATGTCCGGCGTGCGCACGCACTTCTGGACGCTGGTGGCACGCTGGTAGGGCGGCGTGGTCTCGCCCAGGAAGTAGGGCTTGAAGGGCACCATACCGGCGTTGACGAGGAGCAGAGTCGGGTCGTCCGCGATGAGCGACGCCGAAGGGACGACGGTGTGACCGCGCTCCTCGAAGAAGCTCAACCAGCGGCGGCGGATTTCAGCCGACTCCATCAGTGGTCCTCATTCCGGTTGTACGAGTATGTCGTCCCGTCGACGACGTACGTCTTCGGCTTGTTGCGGTTCTCGATCGCGGCGTAGTGCCGGGGGGCCGGGAGTTCGGGGTCGACGGACGCGTTCAGACCGAGCGCGTCGCCGAGTTCGGCCTCGCGCTGGGCCATGCCGTCACGTACGTCGAGTGCGAAGCCGACCGCGCGGTCCTTGAGCCGGTGGCCCGTCTCGAGCGCCTTGTTTGCCGCGGTCGCGGCGAGGTTCTCGGGGGTCAGCTGCTTGAGCTTGCGGTTGACCTTGGTGGTGGCCCACACGCCCGCGGCTGCGCCGGCGGTGAACCAGAAGGTACGGCGGAACATCGGTCAGTCCTTCTTGTCCCGGGGGTTCCGCTTGCCTCGCCGCTTGGACGGGACGGTGCGGCCGACGATCACAGTGCTTCGGGGCGCCTTGGCGGGCGCGTCCTCGCGGCGGCCGATGGCCCGGCGCACGCCGTAGCCGAACGCCGCCACCTTCACCAGGGGGCCGCCGAAGGTGGACGCGACGGTGGTGGAGAGCGCCGACGCGTTAGAGGTGACCTCCTGGACGTCCGACGCGATCGCGTCGACCCGCTCGATCTGGGTCTGCGCGGAGCGGACCGCCGTGGAGGCGTCGGCGAGAAGCGGGACCGCCTGATCGGTCACGTCCGCGACGAGCTTGGTGGTCGCCTTGAGCGTCTGGGCCAGCCTCGCCAGTGCGACGGCGAGGAAGGAGACCAGGATCGCCCAGAAGACGGCCACCAGGATCCCGGCCACCTCTCCACCGGACACTTGTGCACCCGCTCCCTGGAACATGTCGGAGAACATGTCGGAACATGCCTGAACGTCGAAAAGTCGTGCCCCCGAGCCTATCGCGCCGGGGCTGCCACTCCGTACCGCATTACCTGGCTGCGGCTGGAGATGCGAGAGCCCGCCGTCCCGTCCGCCACGGAGGCGGGGAGACGACGGGCTGACACACGGGACGTACTACGTCCGCTTGCGCCGTGGGGCGATCAGCGGGCGTAGTACTCGACGACGAGCTGCTCGTCGCAGATCACCGGGATCTCCTTGCGGTTCGGCTCACGGTCCAGGCGGAACGCCAGGGCCTTGAGGTTCACCTGGAGGTAGCGCGGGGTCTCGCCGTCGGCGGCGAAGCCACCCTCACGGGCGACCTCGAACAGCGGCTTCTGACGGCTGCGCTCACGGACCATGACGACGTCGTCCGGCTTGACGCGGAAGGACGGCTTGTCGACCTTGTGGCCGTTGACCTCGATGTGGCCGTGGACGACCATCTGGCGGGCCTGGTAGATCGTGCGGGCGATGCCCGAACGCAGGACCAGGGCGTCGAGACGGCGCTCCAGCTCGATGATCAGGGCCTCACCGGTCTTGCCCTGAACCTTGGAGGCACGGTCGTAGGCGCGGACGAGCTGGCGCTCGGACACGTCGTACTGCGCGCGCAGACGCTGCTTCTCGAGCAGACGGACCTTGTAGTCCGAGTTCTGCTTGCGGCCGCGGCCGTGCTCGCCCGGCGGGTAGGGGCGGGCCTCGAAGTACTTGACGGCCTTCGGGGTCAGCGCGATGCCGAGGGCACGCGACTTCTTGACCTTGGGGCGGGACTGGTTCGCCACTTCTTTTCCTTTTCCTATTCGGCTGCCTCAGGGTTACGGGAGGTCGCATCCGCAGCCGGGGATTCCCGCCAGGTCCACGAGGGACCCGTCGGGCAGCCGCTCCCCTGGTCTGGGCACATACGTGCAGCACACGAACGGCCCACCGACCGGTCCCGGGACTCCGAGTGGTGGTGGGCTGCCCGCGACACCTACGACGGTGCGCGACACTCCTGGATCAAAGATCCGGCTGGTTGTCCCGCCTGAGGCGCCGACCGGAGCCGGACACGGGACTCAGCACTGTGGAGAAGTCTACAGGGTGGTCAGGACCGCTTCCGACCGAGGTTCTTCCTGGTCCACTCCACCGCGTCCGCGTAGCGCGCCTCGGCGCCGTGCCGGGTCGGGGTGTAGTACTCGCGGTCCTTCAAGTCGTCCGGGGCGTACTGCTGGGCGGCGATTCCCTCGGGCAGGTCGTGCGGGTAGACGTACCCCTGCGCGTGCCCCAGCTTGGCCGCGCCCTTGTAGTGCCCGTCCCGCAGGTGCGGCGGCACGGGACCGGCCAGGCCCTTGCGGACGTCCTCCATGGCCGCGCCGATCGCCATGGTCGCCGCGTTGGACTTGGGGGCCAGGGCGAGCGCGATGGTGGCGTGGCTGAGGGTGAGCGCGGCCTCGGGGAATCCGATCATGGCGACCGCCTGGGCGGCGGCGACGGCTATGGGCAGTGCGTTCGGATCGGCGAGGCCGATGTCCTCGCTGGCGGAGATCATCAGTCGGCGGGCGATGAAGCGGGGGTCCTCGCCGGCCTCGATCATGCGGGCCAGGTAGTGCAGGGCCGCGTCGACGTCGGAGCCGCGGATGGACTTGATGAGGGCGCTCGCCACGTCGTAGTGCTGGTCGCCGGAGCGGTCGTACTTCACGGCTGCGCGGTCGACGGTCTCTTCGAGGGTCGTGAGGCCGATCTCCGTCTCGCCCTTGTCGAGGGCGGCTCCGGCGGCGGCCTCCAGGGCGGTGAGCGCGCGGCGGGCGTCGCCTCCGGCGATCCGCAGCAGATGCTCCTCGGTGTCGTCGGGGAGGGTGACGGCGCCCTTGAGGCCCCGCTCGTCGGTGAGGGCGCGGTGCAGGAGACCGCGCACGTCGTCGTCGGTGAGCGGTTCGAGCGTGAGGAGCAGGGAGCGGGACAGGAGGGGGGAGATCACCGAGAAGTACGGGTTCTCCGTCGTCGCCGCGATCAGGGTCACCCAGCGGTTCTCGACGGCCGGGAGCAGGGAGTCCTGCTGGGCCTTGCTGAAGCGGTGGATCTCGTCGAGGAAGAGGACGGTCTCCTTGCCGAAGCCACCCGTGGCGCGCCGGGCGCCGTCGATGACCGCGCGGACCTCCTTGACGCCGGCGGTGATCGCGGAGAGCTCGACGAAGCGCTTGTTGGTGGCCTTGGAGACGACGTACGCGAGGGTCGTCTTGCCCGTGCCGGGCGGGCCCCAGAGGATCACCGAGGACGGGCCGGCCGGGCCGCCGCCGGACTCGCCGACCAGTCTGCGCAGGGGTGAGCCGGGCTTGAGCAGGTGCTGCTGGCCCACAACCTCGTCGAGGGTGCGCGGGCGCATGCGCACGGCCAGGGGGCTACCGGTCGGGTCCTTCTCCTGGCGTTCTTCGGCGGCTGCGGTGAACAGGTCGGGCTCCACGCTGAAACCCTAAATCACGGCACTGACAGTCCGGCTCCCGCCGTCGGCTGCCGTCAGCTCGTCCAGAAGTCCCACCAGCGGGTCAGGATCAGCATGCCGATGATGCCGACGTGCATCGTGGGCAGGACCCAGGTGAACTCGCCGAAGAAGCCCTTGAGCCAGCTGGGCGCGGGCAGGAAGCCGTTGCGGACGTTGAACGACGTCACGTACCAGAACATGACGATCGTGGCGACCCAGGCCAGGCAGCACCACAGGCACAGCGAGTTGATGTTGTACAGCGACTGGTACTGCAGCCAGGTCACGAATCCCACGCCGAAGAGCGTGCCGGCGTTGAAGGTGAGCCAGTACCAGCGCGGGAAGGTGGCACGGGCGAGGAGGCTCATGCCCACACAGATCACGATGCCGTAGGCGACGAGGCCGAGCATCGGGTTGGGGAACCCGAAGACGGAGGCCTGGTCGCTCTTCATGATGTTGCCGCAGGAGACGACGGGGTTCAGGCTGCACCCGGGCGTGAAGCTCGGGTCCTCCAGGAGCTTGAACTTGTCGATCGTGATGACCCAGGAGGCCAGCAGTCCGGCCGCGCCGGTGATCAGCAGGAGGATCGCGAAGGCGCGGCTGCCGCCCACGCCGCGCGGAGCGTCGGTTCGTTCGCGCTCCATGGGGACGTCCTTGACTGTCGTCTTGCTCATCACGTCGTATCCGTAGCTTGTGAGGGGCATTTCGGGCACGGTCATTGTGCCGTACACACTCGCCCGTCCACCGTTCGTTGGACATAAGGAAGTACGCCTGGTCGTCCCGAAGCGTTCGGTTCTGGACGACTCTGGTGGCGCTCACGCGCCGGAATCGTCCAACAGGGCGAATCCGCGTTCGCCGGGTTGACGTTGTCTGCTGGACCGAGGGTTCCTCCCCCGCCCCTCAACAAGCGACCGCCCTCAGCCCAGCCGGGACTCCAGTTCCGCCACGATCTCGTTCACGCCGATGGCCACCTGCTCGCCGGACTCCATGTCCTTGAGCTGGACCAGGCCCTCGGCGAGATCACGCTCGCCCGCGACGAGCGCGTACCGCGCGCCGCTGCGGTTGGCGTTCTTCATCGCGCCCTTGAGTCCCTTGCCGCCGTACGAGAAGTCCGCCGCGACACCGACCTTGCGCAGCTCCGTGACCTTGGCGAAGAGGACCCGGCGGGCCTCCTCCCCCAGCGGGACGGCGTACACGCTCGTGGGCGCGGGGAGCGCCAGCTCCACGCCCTCCGCCTCCAGGGCGAGGACGGTGCGGTCGACACCGAGCGCCCAGCCCACCGACGGCAGCGCCGGACCGCCGATCATCTCCGACAGACCGTCGTAGCGGCCGCCGCCGCCCACCGCGGACTGGGAGCCGAGACCGTCGTGGACGAACTCGAAGGTGGTGCGGGTGTAGTAGTCCAGGCCGCGCACCAGCTTCGGGTCGTCCTCGAAGGACAGACCCGCCGCCGTGATCAGCTCGCGGACCTCCTCGTGGTACGCCTTGCAGGCGTCGCACAGGTAGTCACGCAGGAGCGGGGCTCCCGTCAGCTGCTTCTGGACCGACTCGCGCTTGTCGTCGAGCACCCGGAGCGGGTTGATCTCGGCGCGGCGGAAGGTGTCCTCGTCCAGGTCCAGGCCTCGGAGGAAGTCCTGGAGGGCCGCCCTGTACACCGGACGGCACTCCTTGTCGCCCAGGGAGTTGAGCAGGATACGGAAGTTCCTGAGGCCCAGCGAGCGGTACGCCTGGTCCGCCAGGATGATCAACTCGGCGTCCAGCGCCGGGTCCTCGGCGCCGATGGCCTCGGCACCGACCTGGGAGAAGTGGCGGTAACGGCCCTTCTGGGGACGCTCGTAGCGGTAGTACGAGCCGGAGTACCAGAGCTTGACGGGAAGGTTGCCCACCTTGTGCAGGTTGGCCTCCAGCGCGGCCCTCAGGACCGAGGCGGTGCCCTCGGGGCGCAGGGCCAGCCTGTCGCCGCCCTTGGTCTCGAAGGCGTACATCTCCTTCGTCACGATGTCCGTGGACTCGCCGACACCGCGCGCGAAGAGCTCCACGTTCTCGAAGCCGGGTGTCTCGATGTAGCCGTAGCCGGAGTTGCGGAGCGGGGCCGCGATCGCCTCACGCACGGCGAGGTACGTGGCGCTGTCCGGCGGAATCAGGTCGTACGTGCCCTTGGGGGCCTGGAAGGTGCTCACGGAGATCTCTCGTCACATTCCTCGTCGGGGAGGGGTGTTCGCACCCTCACCGCGATCTTGGCGGCCTGCGGCCACTTCCCGCAGATACGGGTTGGTGGCGCGCTCCTGGCCGATGGTCGTCTGGGGGCCGTGGCCGGACAGCACCACGGTCGAGTCGTCGAGCGGCAGGCACACGCGGGCCAGCGAGTCGAGCATCTCGGCCATGTCACCGCCGGGCAGGTCGGTGCGTCCGATGGAGCCGGCGAAGAGCAGATCGCCCGAGAAGAAGACCGACGGGATGTCCGCCGTCTCGGGCATCTGGAAGGTCACCGACCCCTTGGTATGGCCGGGCGCGTGCGCGACGGACAGTTCCAGACCGGCCAGTTCCAGCTTCGAGCCGTTCGCCAGTTCCCTGACGTCGTCGGGCTCCCCCACGGTCAGCTCGCCCATCAGCGGCATCCCTATGGAACGGCCGAGCGCCTTCTCCGGGTCGCTCATCATGAACCGGTCGTCGGGGTGGATCCACGCGGGTACGTCGTGCGCGCCGCACACCGGAACCACCGAGGCGACGTGATCGATGTGGCCGTGGGTGAGGACGACGGCGACGGGCTTGAGCCGATGCTTCTTCAGCGCCTCCTCGACTCCCTGGGCGGCCTGGTGGCCGGGGTCGATGATCACGCACTCCTCGCCTGCGGCGGGGGCGACCAGGTAACAGTTGGTCCCCCAGGCCCCGGCGGGGAACCCGGCAATGAGCACGATCGTCCTTCGGATTGGGGAGTACGGGCTGGAATGCTGCGCGTCAGAGCCTACCGGCGCTGCCGTTTCCTCAGCGAACCCATATACGGTACGGGGCACACACAAGCGGTCGGCTCACCAGTCGCACGCGTACCCGTTGACGCACGAAGACGCATGAGGAGAGAACCCGGTGGTCAGCCAGGAGCAGCGGCGGCGTCAGCTCGCCCGGGAGAAGTTCTTGCGGCAGCAGCAGCGGCGCACGGCCGCCCGACGCAAGGCACACGCCCGCAATGCCGTGATCGCGTCGGTCCTCGGCGTCATCCTGATAGGCAGCGTGGCGCTGTACACGACCGGGGTACTCAAGGACGACGGCAAGAAGGAGAACGCGAGCGCGGAGGTGACGCCGAGCGCCTCGCCGAGCAAGGCCCCGGACCCCTGCGAGAAGCCGGCCGCGGGCAAGGTCGAGAAGCTCTCGTACAAGAAAGAGCCCGCGATCACCGTCGACAAGACCGCGAAGTACACGATGGATCTGCGGACCACCTGCGGTGACATCCCGATCGCCATGGACGCGGCGAAGACCCCGCACACGGTGAACTCGTTCAACTTCCTGGTCAACAAGGGGTACCTGGACCACACGAAGTGCCACCGGCTCACCACCCAGAACATCTACGTGCTCCAGTGCGGCGACCCTCAGGGCACCGGTATGGGCGGGCCGGGATACACGATCCCGGACGAGAACCTGAAGGACAAGAGCCTGAAGGGCGGGGTGTACCCGGCGGGCACCGTGGCCATGGCCAATCAGTACAACGCCCAGACGAAGCAGGGCCGCAACACCGGCGGCAGCCAGTTCTTCCTCGTCTACCAGGACAGTCAGCTCCCGGCCGACTACACACCGTTCGGCACGATTTCCGAATCGGGTATGAAGGTCCTGAAGAAGATCGCCGCCGCAGGCGCGCAGGCCGCCGACCCTCAGACCGGCAACACCGCGCCCAACGCGACGGTCGTGATCAACAAGGCGACTGTCAAGGAAGACTGACCGCCCACCGCGTAATTTCGGTCGCGCGGGATGCGGACAGCCGCCCCGCCGGTCGCCTATGTTGGCCGTGACGAAACTGTGGACGATGCCCGGGGGTGCTACAGCCCTTCGCAGGCATCATGTGGAGGAGGCGCTGTGAGCAGCGACCCGTGGGGCCGCGTCGACGAGACGGGGACCGTGTACGTGCGTACGGCCGACGGCGAGCAGGTCGTCGGTTCCTGGCAGGCCGGCTCTCCCGAGGAGGCGTTGGCCTACTTCGAGCGCAAGTACGAGGGCCTGGTTGTCGAGATCGGCCTCCTCGAAAAGCGAGTGAAGACCACCGACCTGTCGGCGAAGGACGCGCAGGTCGCCATCGACCACATCCGCGAGCAGGTCGACGCGCATCACGCGGTCGGCGACCTGGACGCCCTGCGGACGCGGTTGGACAAGCTGGTCGAGTCCGTCGACGCGCGCCGTGAGGAGCGCAAGGCGCAGCGGGCGAAGCAGTCGGACGAGGCACGCCACGCCAAGGAGGCCCTGGTCACCGAGGCGGAGGAGCTGGCCCAGTCCGACCAGTGGCGGGCGGCCGGTGAGCGGCTGCGCGCGCTGGTGGACACCTGGAAGGGGCTGCCTCGGCTCGACCGCAAGTCGGACGACGAGCTGTGGCACCGTTTCTCGCACGCGCGCTCGGCGTTCTCGAAGCGTCGCAAAGCGCACTTCGCGCAGCTGGACGCGCAGCGCGAGGAGGCCCGTAAGACCAAGGAGCGGCTGGTCGCGGAGGCCGAGTCGCTGTCGGACTCGACCGACTGGGGGCCGACGGCGGCCCGCTACCGCGAGCTGATGTCCGAGTGGAAGGCCGCGGGCCGCGCCCAGCGCGAGCACGAGGACGACCTGTGGAACCGTTTTCGCGGTGCCCAGGACGTCTTCTTCGCGGCGCGCAGCTCGGTCTTCGCGGAGCGTGACGCCGAGCAGGCCGAGAACCTCAAGCTCAAGGAGGAGCTGGCCGAGGAGGCGGAGAAGCTGCTGCCGGTCACGGACCTGAAGACGGCCCGTGCCGCGTTCCGCTCCATCAACGAGCGCTGGGAGGCCATCGGCCACGTTCCGCGGGACGCCCGCCCGAAGGTCGAGGGCCGGATGCACGCCGTGGAGCGGGCCCTTCAGGACTCCGAGGAAGCGGAGTGGCGTCGTACCAACCCGGAGGCCCGCGCCCGGGCCGAGGGTCTGACGGGCCAGCTCCAGGCGGCCGTGGACAAGCTGAACGGCCAGATCGAGCAGGCGCGCGCCCAGGGCAACAACGCCAGGGCCGACAAGCTCGAGCGGGAGCTGGAGGGCCGCCAGGCGCTGCTCGACCAGGCCCTGAAGGGTCTGCAGGAGTTCGGCGGCTGACCTGTAGCCGACCTATAGCCGCTGCCACGAGGGCCGCCGTACGCCATGTACGGCGGCCCTCGTCGTGGTGCGGTGCGTGCGGTGGGGTTACGGCCTGCGCGCCGACGTCACCCGGTACACGTCGTACACGCCCTCGACGCCCCGTACGGCCTTCAGGACGTGGCCCAGGTGCTTCGGGTCGCCCATCTCGAAGGTGAAGCGGGACGTGGCCACGCGGTCGCGGGACGTCTGGACCGCGGCCGACAGGATGTTGACGTGCTGGTCGGAGAGCACGCGCGTGACGTCCGACAGGAGACGGGAGCGGTCCAGGGCCTCGACCTGGATGGCGACCAGGAAGACCGAGGACTGGGTGGGCGCCCACTCGACGTCCAGGATGCGCTCGGGCTCGCGGGACAGGGACTCGACGTTGACGCAGTCGCTTCGGTGAACCGATACGCCGCTGCCGCGCGTCACGAAGCCGATGATCGGGTCGCCGGGGACGGGCGTACAGCAGCGGGCGAGCTTGACCCAGACGTCGTCGACGCCCTTGACCACGACCCCGGGGTCCTGGCTGCTGCGCCGCTTGCGGCTGCGGCCGCGGGACGGCGGTACCGCCTCGTCGATCTCCTCGGTGGCCGCCTCCTCGCCGCCGAGGGCCTGGACGAGCTTCTGCACGACGTTCTGCGCGGCCACGTGGCCCTCGCCGATCGCCGCGTACAGGGACGAGATGTCCGGATAGCGCATCTCGTGGGCGAGGGTCACGAGGGAGTCGCCCGTCAGGATGCGCTGGATCGGCAGGTTCTGCTTGCGCATCGCGCGGGCGATGGCGTCCTTGCCCTGCTCGATGGCCTCGTCGCGGCGCTCCTTGGAGAACCAGGCGCGGATCTTGTTGCGGGCGCGCGGGGACTTCACGAAGCCGAGCCAGTCGCGGGACGGGCCCGCCCCGGTCGCCTTGGAGGTGAAGACCTCCACCAGGTCGCCGTTGTCCAGAGTGGATTCCAGCGGGACCAGGCGTCCGTTGACGCGGGCGCCTATGGTGCGGTGGCCGACCTCGGTGTGGACCGCGTAGGCGAAGTCGACGGGGGTCGCGCCGGCCGGGAGCGCTATGACGTCGCCCTTGGGCGTGAAGACGAAGACCTCGTTGCGGGACAGGTCGAAGCGCAGCGACTCCAGGAACTCGCCCGGGTCCTCGGTCTCCTTCTGCCAGTCCAGCAGCTGGCGCAGCCACGCCATGTCGTTGAGGTGGTCGTCCTTCTTCCCGGACGACTTGGGCACGTCGGTGCGGACCTTGGAGGCGCCCGCGACGGCCTCCTGCTTGTACTTCCAGTGCGCGGCGATGCCGTACTCGGCGCGGCGGTGCATGTCGAACGTGCGGATCTGGAGTTCGACCGGCTTGCCGTTGGGCCCGATGACCGTCGTGTGCAGCGACTGGTACATGTTGAACTTGGGCATCGCGATGTAGTCCTTGAACCGCCCCGGAACCGGGTTCCAGCGGGCGTGGACGGTGCCCAGGGCCGCGTAGCAGTCCCTGACCGTGTCCACCAGGACGCGGATGCCCACCAGGTCGTAGATCTCCGCGAAGTCACGGCCGCGGACGATCATCTTCTGGTAGACGCTGTAGTAGTGCTTCGGGCGGCCGGTGACGGTCGCCTTGATGCGGGCGGCGCGCAGGTCGGACTGGACCTCGTCGGTCACTATGGCCAGGTACTCGTCACGCTTCGGTGCCCGCTCGGCCACCAGCCGTACGATCTCGTCGTACATCTTGGGGTAGAGGATCGCGAAGGCGAGGTCCTCCAGCTCCCACTTGATGGTGTTCATGCCCAGGCGGTGGGCGAGCGGCGCGTAGATCTCCAGGGTCTCGCGCGCCTTCTTCTCCTGCTTCTCGCGCTTGAGGTAGCGCATGGTGCGCATGTTGTGCAGGCGGTCGGCGAGCTTGATGACCAGGACGCGGGGGTCCTTGGCCATGGCCACGACCATCTTGCGGACGGTCTCGGCCTGGGCCGCCTCGCCGAACTTGACCTTGTCCAGCTTGGTGACGCCGTCGACGAGCAGCGCCACCTGGTCGCCGAAGTCGCGGCGGAGCTGGTCCAGGCCGTACTCGGTGTCCTCGACGGTGTCGTGCAGGAGGCCGGCCATGAGCGTGGCCGGGTCCATGCCGAGCTCGGCGAGGATCGTGGTCACCGCGAGGGGGTGCGTGATGTACGGGTCGCCGCTCTTGCGCTTCTGGCCGCGGTGCCAGCGCTCGGCGACCTGGTAGGCGGTCTCGATCTTGCGGAGTGTGGCCGTCTCGATCTTCGGGTCGTTGCTGCGCACTATCCGCAGCAGCGGCTCAAGGACCGGGTTGTACGGGTTGGACCGCTGGACGCCGAGGCGGGCGAGGCGGGCGCGCACGCGGTTGGAGGAGCCGGAGCGCGCGGGCTGGCCCGCCGCGGTACGGGCCGGGGGCGTGGGAGGCGAGGGCTTGGGGCGCGCCGACTCGGCGGCCTTGTCGGCGGGCGCGGACTGGGCGTGCTCGACCGAGCCCTGCGCGGCGCTCTTCTCGCTCGGCGCGGGCGTGGCCGCGGCTCCCGAGGCGGACTCGGGCTTGGCGGCGGTCAGTGGCTGGGCCTCGTCTGGCAAGAGGACTCCTCGTGCGCGATCCGGGTCCCCCGGTCAGGCTCCGGAGACCCCATGGTAGCGATCCTCGGCTCCCGACTCGCCTTCGGCCGGTGAGACGGTCCGCTGCCCGCGTAACGCAGGAGGCGGGCGCCGGATTCCTCCGGGCCCGCCTCCACGTCGCGTCACGGTCGTCACGAGTACCGGAGAAGCTCGGCTGAGCGCTTGCCGATAACCGTGTCGCCCCTCAGGAACCGCACTGGTCAGGCGACGGTGTCATCCTCTTCGCAGTGCCTCGGCGCGTACCCGGCCTTGGTGTGGCAGACCTTGAGGGTCACCTTGGTGTTCTCCGCGAGGTTGCCCGTCTCCCAAGCGCTGCAGTCACCCGAGGGTTGACCACTGGTCGTGGCCTTGCGGTCCCAGGTCCCGTTGCGGTTGACGTCCAGCCAGGCCGTGACTCCCCACCCGTCCGCCGTCATGTCACAGGCCCGGATGGCGTCCCCGGGCACGTCCTGGCTGGTGCCAGGGTGATCCACCGGGTCCTGGTTGAAGTTGCCCCAGTCGTCGGAGCCGGTGGGGTGCACCCCGAGGAGCAGACCCGTGCCCGCCTGTGCGGGGCTCGCTGCGGCACCGAGGAAGGTGGCGGCGGCGATGGCCGTGATAACCGGAAGCGCTCTCAGACGCATGTCGAAATTCCCCCTTGGAATCGTTCACCACAGTCCTGGGGGCATCACGAAAGGACACCTCATGGAGGCGTATGTCGAATTCGCGGATCTCCCCCGCGCCCGGACCAGTGGTCAGTTGGCCGAAACGGCGCTTGATCATCCAAGCTTGCTGATCTGCGCATGTCAACCCGATACGGAAAGTGTTCTGCGTTCTGACCGGGGCGGTAACTCCGGGGGCGAAGAAGCACGAAGCCTCCGCGGTGTACACCGAGGTGCGCACACCGCAGAGGCATCGTTGCGTGCTCTGAAGGCTGTTCAGACCAGGATGAGCGATTCGAGCGGAGCGCCGTTCAACGCGGCCTCCAGCCGTGCTCGGCCCGCGAGGAAACCCAGTTCCATGAGAACCGCGACGCCCGCGACCTCGGCTCCCGCCCGGCGGATGAGCTGGACGGAGGCCTCGGCGGTGCCGCCGGTGGCGAGGACGTCGTCGATGACCATGACGCGGTCGCCCGCCGACAGGTCCTCGGCGTGCACCTCGATCTCGGCGGAGCCGTACTCCAGGTCGTACGTCTGGCCGAGGGTCGCTCCAGGGAGCTTGCCCGCCTTGCGTACGGGGATGAAGCCGACCCCGGAGCGGACCGCGACGGGCGCGCCGAGTATGAACCCGCGGGCCTCCAGGCCGACGATCTTCGTCGCACGGTGCTGGACGACGAGCTCCGCGAGCGCGTCGGTGAGCGCCGTGAACGCCGCCGGGTCGGCCAGCAGCGGGGTGATGTCCTTGAACATCACGCCCGGCTCCGGATAGTCGGGGACGTCACGGATGCGGCTGAGCAGCAGGTCCCTGACGGCGGTCACCGGCGCTTCCCCGAAGGGCGACCACGGCCGCGGCTGCGGGACGCGGGCTGGTTGCGCGGACCGACGACCGCGGGGGTCGCGTCCTCCGGCTCGTCTCCGTACGCCTCGTCCTCGCCCTGTGCCTCGGCGGGCTGGCCCTGGGCGGCCTGGGCTCGCTTGGCCAGGACGCGCTTCTTGAGGGCCTTCATCTGCGGCTCGCGCTCCTTGAGGTCGGCGACGAGCGGCGTGGCGATGAAGATCGAGGAGTACGCACCGGCGGCGAGGCCGACGAACAGCGACAGCGAGATGTCGTTGAGCATGCCCGCGCCGAGGACACCGCCACCGATGAACAACAGGCCCCCGACCGGCAACAGCGCGACCACCGTGGTGTTGATCGAACGCACCAGGGTGCTGTTGATCGAGCGGTTGGCGACGTCGCTGTAGGTCCAGCGGGTCTGCTTGGTGATGTCCTTCGTCTGTTCCTTGAGGCTGTCGAAGACGACGACCGTGTCGTAGAGCGAGTAACCGAGGATCGTCAGCAGGCCGATCACGGTGCCCGGCGTCACCTCGAAGCCCACGAGGGCGTAGATGCCGACCGTGATCGTGATGTCGTGGATCAGGGCGACGAACGCGGCGATCGCCATGCGCCACTCGAAGGCGATCGCCAGGTAGATCACCACGAGGACCAGGAAGATCCCGAGGCCCTGCCATGCCTTGTTGGCGATCTGGTCACCCCAGCTGGGGCCGACCAGGTCGGCGTTGATCTTCTCCGAGTCGACCTTGAGGTCCTTGGCCAGCTCTTCCTTGACCTGGTCGGACTTGCCGGTGTCGACGCCTGAGATCTGGATGCGCAAGCCCCCGCTGCCGAGCTCCTGCACGATCGCGTCGTGGCCGGCGGCCTCTTCCGCGTACGTCTCGGCCTGGGCGACCGAGACGCTCGTCTTCGGGGTGGTGAAGACGGCGCCGCCCTGGAACTCGATGCCCATGTTCAGGCCCCGCACCGTCAGGCCGAGGATGGCCGTGATGGTGATCAGGATCGAGATGCCGTACCAGAGCTTGCGGTTGCCGACGAAGTCGTAACCGACCTCGCCGCGGTGGAGTCGGGCGCCGAGGTCGCCGAGTTTCGACATCTCAGGCCTCCTTCGGGTCGGCGGGGGCGGCGGGACGGCGGGTGCGGCGCAGCGGCGGCCGGGCACCCAGTCGCTTCGGGTCGAGGCCGGACCAGCTGTGGCCGTTGGCGAAGAACTTCCTGCGGGCGAGGAGCGTCAGCAGCGGCTTGGTGAAGAGGAACACCACGACCACGTCGAGGACGGTGGTCAGACCGAGCGTGAACGCGAAGCCCTGGACCTTGCCGACGGTGACGACGAACAGCACCGCGGCGGCGAGGAACGACACGAAGTCGGAGACCAGGATGGTGCGCCGGGCTCGCGGCCAGGCCCGCTCGACGGCGGGGCGCAGGGAGCGGCCCTCACGGATCTCGTCGCGGACGCGTTCGAAGTACACGATGAACGAGTCCGCTGTGATGCCGATCGCGACGATCGCTCCGCAGACCGCCGGAAGGTTCAGCGCGAAGCCGATGGTCGGGCCGAGCAGCGACATGATCACGTAGGTCAGCGCCGCGGAGACCAGCAGCGAGGCGATGGCGATGAGCGACAGGCCGCGGTAGTAGACGACCAGGTAGAGCACGACCAGGCCGAGGCCGATCGCACCGGCGATGAGACCGGCGTGCAGCTGCTCGCCGCCGAGTGCCGCGGTGACGGTCGTGACGCTCGCCTCCTTGAAGGTGAGCGGGAGCGCGCCGTACTTCAGCATGTTGGCGAGGCCCTGGGCCTCTTCCTGGGAGAAGCTGCCGGAGATCTCGGCGTTGCCACCGGTGATCGACTGGCTGACCGACGGGTCGGAGACGACGTTACCGTCGAGGACGATCGCGAACTGGTTCTGCGGCTGCTGGTTCTTGGAGAGCTGACCGGTGATGTCGGCGAACTTCTTGGCACCACCGGACGTGAACTTCATCGTGACTTTCCAGCCCGCGGCGCTCTGGGTGTCGAAGACCGCCTGGGCCTCGTCGACGTCCGTACCGGCGACGGCGGCCGGGCCGAGGATGTACTTCTGCCACTGCTTCTGCGAGTTCTGGCCGCAGGCGAGGGTGGGGTCGCCGGGCTGGGCTCCGTCACCGGCCTTGGCGCGCTGCGCCGGCTTGGTGCAGTCGAGGGCGGCGTACGCGGCCTGGAGCTTGGCCGTGTCGTCGTTGGCCGTGCCACCGCTCGCGCTCGCCGACGGAGAGCCGCTGGCCTTCGCGGAGGCGGAGCCGCTCGGCGTGGGGTCGGCCTTCAGCGCGTCGGTGACCGCGCGGCCCTGCGAGGTGGCGGTGGAGGACGGCGTGGCGGAGGAGGGCGAGGTCGCCTTCTCGTTCTCGCCGGCCTTGTCGCCGGCCTTGCTGCCGGAGGGCGAAGCGCTCGGGGAGCCACTGGGGCTGGTGCTCGGGCTGGGGGTGGCGCCCTTGCCGGACACCTCGGTGGTCAGCACCGGACGGAAGTAGAGCTTGGCGGTGGTGCCGACCTGGTCCCGGGCCTGCTTGGAGTTCGTGCCCTTGGGGATGTTGACGATGATGTTGCTGTTGCCCTGGGTCTGGACCTCGGCCTCGGTGACGCCCAGACCGTTGACACGGCGGTTCATGATGTCGACCGCGGTGTCCATGTTGGTCTTGTTGATCGCGTTCGGCTGGCCCGGCTCGTTCTCCGCCTCCAGCGTGATGCTGGTGCCACCGGCGAGGTCGATGCCCAGCCGCGGAGTGGTGTGTCCGGAGGCGAACATTCCCCCGGTGAGCGCCGCGATGGCGATCAGGATGAGGGCCAGTGCGCGGCCTGGTTTGCTCTGGGCGCTCGCGCTCCGGCCCTTCTTCGGTGCTGCCACCTTCTCGTAACTCCCTCTCGGGCCGCCTCAACGCCGGTCGAGCGTCTGGGCCGGCCATGACATGGTGTCGGGACTCCGTGCGAGAACGACACGGCCCGGGTGGCGCGGCACGAACTGGTCGCGCCGCGCCCCCGGGAGCGTGGCTACTTCGCGTCGGACTCGCCGTCGGTCTTCTTCGGCTCCGTGTCGTCGGCCTTCGCCTCGGCAGGCTTGTCGGCCGCGTCGTCGTCCGCGTCCTTCTTACCAAGGTCGATGGGCTTGTCGTCGGAGGCGGCGGAAGCGTCGGCGGCGGGCTCGTCGGTCTCGGTGAGGGAGGAGGCGTCGTCCGGCACGAGGTCGGACTTCAGGTCGTGCTCGATGCCGTGGACGATGCGGTTGTACTCGTCGTCGGTGAGGACGGCACCGATCGCGTTCTTCGCGAAGAGCAGGTCCACGCCGGGTCCGGCGTCGAGGAGGACCGTGTCCTCGTTGACCTCCTTGACCGTCGCGTACATGCCCCCGATGGTGCGGACACCGCTGCCGGGCTGCATATCGTTCCGCATGTTCGCGGCCTGCTGCTGCTTCTTCTTGGCCGAGCGGGTCATCAGGAACATGGCCCCGATGAGCACGATGAACGGGAGGAGGGTCACGAGACTCACGGGTCGGAACTTCCTTCACACGACCGCGATGGTGAGCGGCCTGATGGTTGGGGGTATGTGCGCCGCCGACAAAGGCGGCATCGGCGGAGTCTAAGCGAGTCCGCGCGCAAGGAACAACGCTCAGCATCGCACCCGGGTTCCTGACCCGGCCAATGCCCTCGCCGTCACGCGCCGAACAGGTCCCCTTGTCCGTTCGTCCCGGTGGCCCCGCGGGGCGGGGTGAGGCCGAGGTGCGCCCATGCCGCGGGGGTCGCGACCCGTCCGCGCGGGGTGCGGGCGAGCAGTCCCTCGCGGACGAGGAAGGGCTCGGCGACCTCCTCGACCGTCTCGCGCTCCTCCCCCACCGCGACGGCGAGGGTGGACAGGCCGACGGGGCCTCCGGCGAACAGCTTGAGCAGGGCCTGGAGGACGCCGCGGTCGAGGCGGTCGAGGCCGCGGGCGTCGACCTCGTAGACGGCGAGGGCGGCCGCGGCGATGTCCCTGGTGATGACTCCGTCGGCCTTGACCTGCGCGTAGTCCCGCACCCGGCGCAGCAGGCGGTTGGCGATACGGGGCGTGCCCCGGGAGCGGCCCGCGATCTCGGCGGCGCCCTCGGCTCCGATCTCGACGTCGAGCAGGTGCGCGGAGCGGTGGATGACGCGCTCCAGCTCGGCGGGCTCGTAGAACTCCATGTGCGCGGTGAAGCCGAAGCGGTCGCGCAGCGGGGGTGGCAGCAGGCCCGCGCGCGTGGTGGCGCCGACCAGCGTGAACGGGGGCAGTTCGAGGGGGATGGCGGTGGCTCCCGGGCCCTTGCCGACGATCACGTCGACGCGGAAGTCCTCCATCGCCATGTAGAGCATCTCCTCGGCGGGCCGGGACATGCGGTGGATCTCGTCGAGGAACAGGACCTCGCCCTCCTGGAGCGAGGACAGGATCGCGGCCAGGTCGCCGGCGTGCTGGATGGCGGGGCCGCTGGTGATGCGGATGGGGGCGCCCATCTCGGCCGCGATGATCATCGAGAGGGTGGTCTTGCCGAGACCGGGGGCGCCGGAGAGGAGGACGTGGTCGGCGGTCGCTCCCCGCGCGCGTGCCGCCCGCAGCACGAGGTCGAGCTGTTCGCGGACCTTCTCCTGGCCGATGAACTCGTCCAGGTCCTTGGGGCGCAGGGCGGCCTCGACGGCCTGGTCCTCACCGTCGGCCACGGAGTCCACCAGCCGCTCCGCGGCGGGGCCGACGAGCCGCTCGGCGCCGTCGGTGTCGGTCGTGTCGTCCCAGTTCACTGAGATCTCCTAACTGGGGTGGCGCAGGTGGTCAGCGGGCGCGGTTCAGGGTCTGCAGGGCCGCCTTCAGCAGCTGGCCGACCTGAGGCGTGCCCCCGGCGGCCTCGGCCTGCGGTGCCACGGCGGTCACCGCTTCGTCGGCCTCCCGCGTGGCGTACCCCAGGCCGATCAGGGCGGCGTGGAGCTGGTCGCGCCAGCCCTGGGTGACCGGGGCACCGACCACGGGGGCGCCGATCGGCTCGCCGAGCCGGTCCTTCAGCTCCAGCAGGAGCTTCTGGGCGCCCTTCTTGCCGATGCCGGGGACGGCGATCAGCGCCTTCTCGTCACCGGTCGACACCGCGCGGCGCAGGGCGTCGGGCGTGTGCACGGCCAGCATCGCCTGGGCGAGGCGGGGGCCGACCCCGCTCGCCGTCTGGAGCAGTTCGAAGACCTGGCGCTCGTCGTCGTCCACGAAGCCGTAGAGGGTCAGCGAGTCCTCTCGTACGACGAGGGAGGTGGCGAGCTTGGCCGGCCGGCCGAGCCTGAGCGTGGACAGCGTGTTCGGCGTGCACTGCACGGCCATGCCGACCCCGCCGACCTCGACCACCGCGGCGTCGGGAGCGAGTGCGGCGACCGTGCCGCTGACGAAGGCGATCATGCCGTACGGCCTTTCGTTGCGTTGGCCGTGTGCCGGGCGACGGCCTGCTGGAGTCGGTTCTGGGCGGGGGCGCGCCAGATGTGGCAGATGGCGAGTGCGAGGGCGTCGGCGGCGTCGGCGGGCTTCGGTGGCGCGTCCAGCCGCAGCAGCCGGGTGACCATGGCGCCGACCTGGGCCTTGTCGGCGCGTCCGCTGCCGGTGACGGCGGCCTTGACCTCGCTGGGGGTGTGCAGGGCGACGGGGATGCCGCGGCGGGCGGCACACAGCATGGCGATGGCGCTGGCCTGGGCGGTGCCCATGACGGTCCGTACGTTGTGCTGGCTGAACACCCGTTCCACCGCGACGAATTCGGGCCGGTGCTCGTCCAGCCACTGCTCGATGCCCTGCTCGACGGCGACGAGGCGGTGCCCCAACTCGGCGTCCGCGGGCGTCCGTACGACACCGACGCCGAGCATCGTCAACGGGCGCCCGGCGACGCCTTCGACGACACCGACACCACACCGGGTCAGTCCCGGGTCCACCCCCAGTACGCGCACCAGGCCCTCCCTTCTTCGCGGCTGAACCGCCGCCGCTCTCGCGGACCTGGCTGAGCACCGTCGGGGTTCCTCAATTACCGGTTGCGGTCCGTGGATGGTGATCTTTGAAGTCCCGCCAGGCTATCGGCTGCCACCGACAACAACGGCGGGCCGGTAGGACGTGTCCCTCCGGCCCGCCGACACGGCTGAGTTCGCGGCAGCGTTACGCGTCGACCTTCGCCATGACGTCGTCGCTCACGTCGAAGTTGGCGAAGACGTTCTGCACGTCGTCGCTGTCCTCCAGGGCGTCGATCAGCTTGAAGATCTTCTTGGCGCCCTCCTCGTCCAGCTCGACCTGCATGGTCGGGACGAAGTTGGCCTCGGCGGAGTCGTAGTCGATCCCGGAGTCCTGGAGGGCGGTGCGGACGGCGACCAGGTCGGTGGCCTCGCTGATGACCTCGAAGTTCTCACCGAGGTCGTTGACCTCCTCGGCGCCCGCGTCGAGCACGGCGCCCAGGACGTCGTCCTCGTTCAGCTCGCCCTTGGGGACGATGACGACGCCCTTGCGGTTGAAGAGGTACGAGACGGAGCCCGGGTCGGCCATGGAGCCGCCGTTGCGGGTCATGGCGACGCGGACGTCGGAGGCGGCGCGGTTGCGGTTGTCGGTGAGGCACTCGATGAGCACCGCGACACCGTTCGGACCGTAGCCCTCGTACATGATCGTCTCGTAGTCGGCGCCACCCGCCTCGAGACCGCCACCGCGCTTGATCGCCGAGTCGATGTTCTTGTTCGGAACCGACTGCTTCTTCGCCTTCTGCACGGCGTCGTACAGCGTCGGATTACCTTCGAGGTCCACGCCGCCCATGCGCGCCGCGACCTCGATGTTCTTGATCAGCTTCGCGAAGAGCTTGCCGCGCTTGGCGTCGATCACGGCCTTCTTGTGCTTCGTCGTGGCCCATTTAGAGTGGCCGGACATCTGCCTGTCTCCTTCGCGTAACCCGTCTCTGAAACGAACTCCAGAGATCCTACAAGGCGCCCGGTGTCCGGTACTCGCGCACCATCTCGGCGAACAGCGCGTGCAGACGGTGGTCGCCGGTCAGCTCCGGGTGGAACGACGTGGCGAGCGCGTTGCCCTGGCGCACGGCGACGATGTGGCCGTCGTGCTCGGCGAGCACCTCGGTCCGTGCGCCGACGGACTCGACCCAAGGGGCCCTGATGAAGACGCCCTCTACAGGATCGCCCTCTACGCCCCTTACGTCGACCGCCGCTTCGAAGGACTCGTTCTGCCGTCCGAAGGCGTTGCGGCGCACGATCATGTCGATGCCGCCGATCGTCTCCTGGCCCGAGCGCGGGTCGAGGATCTTGTCGGCGAGCATGATCATGCCGGCGCAGGTCCCGTAGACGGGCATGCCGCCGCGCACGCGCGCGCGAAGGGGCTCCATCACTCCGAAGAGGATGGCCAGCTTGGAGATCGTGGTGGACTCGCCGCCGGGGATGACGAGGCCGTCCACCTCGGCGAGCTCTTCGGGGCGCCGCACCGGCCTGGCCACGGCGTCGGCCGCGGCCAGGGCGATGAGGTGCTCCCGTACGTCGCCCTGGAGGGCCAGGACGCCTATGACGGGTGCGTCAGTCATGGATGTGCAGTCCTTGGACGGGGATTACCAGCCGCGGTTGGCGTAGCGCTCGGCCTCGGGGAGGGTGTCGCAGTTGATGCCGACCATGGCCTCGCCCAGGTCGCGGGAGGCGTCGGCGATGATCTTCGGGTCGTCGTAGAAGGTGGTGGCCTTCACGATGGCGGCGGCGCGCTTGGCCGGGTCGCCGGACTTGAAGATGCCGGAGCCGACGAAGACGCCCTCGGCGCCGAGCTGGCGCATGAGCGCGGCGTCGGCGGGGGTCGCGACACCGCCGGCGGAGAACAGGACCACCGGCAGCTTGCCGAGTTCGGCGACCTCCTTGACGAGCTCGTACGGGGCGCGCAGCTCCTTGGCGGCGGCGTACAGCTCGTGGTTGTCGAAGCCCCTCAGGCGGGCGATCTCGTTCTTGATCTGGCGCAGGTGGCGGACGGCCTCGACGACGTTGCCGGTGCCGGCCTCACCCTTGGAGCGGATCATGGCGGCGCCCTCGGCGATACGACGCAGGGCCTCGCCGAGGTTGGTGGCACCACAGACGAACGGGGTCGTGAACGCCCACTTGTCCGAGTGGTTGACCTCGTCGGCCGGGGTGAGGACCTCGGACTCGTCGATGTAGTCGACGCCGAGGGACTGGAGCACCTGGGCCTCGACGAAGTGGCCGATCCGCGACTTGGCCATCACGGGGATGGAGACCGCGTTGATGATGCCCTCGATCATGTCCGGGTCGGACATGCGGGCCACGCCGCCGTCCTTGCGGATGTCCGCGGGGACCCGTTCCAGGGCCATGACCGCGACGGCGCCGGCGTCCTCGGCGATCTTCGCCTGGTCCGGGGTGACGACGTCCATGATCACGCCGCCCTTGAGCTGCTCGGCCATGCCGCGCTTCACGCGTGCGGTGCCGGTCGCGTTGTTCTCGTCGGGCTGGGCGGTGTGGGAGAGCGTGCTGGACACGGTTCGACCTCGCTCGGGGAAGAGGGGTTTTTCTGCAGCACCGAGGAAACGTGAGGGGTGCAGGCCACGGCAAGGGCCAATGGGGAGCCGGTGGATCGTTTTCGCCCCGGCCGCCCCTACCTGTCCCTTACCGTCCCGTCCGCGGGGCTCCGCTCCGGACTCCCCTCCTCAAACGCCGGAGGGGCTGGTTGTGCTCACGCGCTCGCGCGGTCCGCCAGCGCCGCCGGAGGCTCGTCGTCCATCTCGAAGGCCATGGGGAACGGGGCGTGCCCCGCGAGACGGAACCAGCGCACCTTGCGGTGGCGCCGCAGCGCACGCGCCGCCCGCACCGCGTCGTTGTGGAAGCGACGGGCCATGGGCACACGGCGCACCGCCTGACCCAGCTCCTTCGCCGCCTCCTCCCCACCCGGCGCCTCCCGTACCGCCTCCACCTGCTGCGCCTCCGCGAACACGGCCCGCAACGCCTGGCTCAACTCGCTCTCGGCGACCTCCCGTTGCTCCTCCTCCGCCTGCCGTGCCGCGTGGGCCGCCTCGTACAGCACGATCGAGGCGGCCGGATCGAGGACCCCGGAGGTGGCCAGTTCCTGGGCGACCGACGCGCGGCGCAACAGCTGCGCGTCCAGGGCGGCTCGGGCGGCGTCGATGCGCGCGTGCAGCCGGTCGAGGCGGCCCGCGGTCCAGCTCAGGTAGAGGCCGATCACGACCAGGCCGACGAGGATCCAGATGAGGGTTGCCGTCACGGGCGGCAAGGCTAGCGGCAAGGCCACCCGTGCGCGGTCACGCCCCCGCACGTCCCGGGCGGCCCATCCCCTCAGTCCGGTACCAAGTCAGCCCCGTACAAGGTCAGTCCCGTATCAAACCGAACCGCGCACGCAGTCCCGTGCGTTCGTCGGCGGCGACGGCGGCCGCCCCGTCGGTCACCGTCTCGTACACGGACAGGATGTCCGCGCCGACGGTCGACCAGTCGAAGCGGCGTACATGTGCGCTGCCCCGGGTACGCAGTTCCTCGCGCCGCTCCGGGTCGCCGAGCAGCCGTACGGCCGAGGCGGCCAGTGCGTCGGCGTCCTCGTTGGCGAACAGCTCTCCCGCCGCGCCCTGGTCGAGGACCTGGGCGAAGGCGTCCAGGTCGGACGCGAGGACCGCTGCGCCCGCCGACATGGCCTCGACGAGGATGATGCCGAAGCTCTCGCCCCCGGTGTTCGGCGCGACGTACAGGTCGACGCTGCGCAGGAAGCGCGCCTTGTCCTCGTCGCTGATCATGCCGAGGAACTCGACCCTGGAACGCATGTCCTTGGGCAGGTCCTCCACGGCTTCCTTCTCGTCGCCGCGCCCGGCGACCAGGAGCCGTGTCCGCGGGCGTTCGGCGAGGATCTTCGGCAGCGCCTTCATGAGCACGGGCAGGCCCTTGCGGGGCTCGTCGATGCGCCCCATGAAGCCGATCGTGTCGCCCTGCCACTCGGGCCTGGGCTTGGCGCCGGCGAAGAAGTCGACGTCCACGCCGTTCGGGATGACGACGGCGTCCCCGCCGAGGTGCTCGACAAGGGTGCGCCGGGCGTACTCGCTCACCGCGATCCGGGCGCTGATCTTCTCCAGGGCGGCCTGGAGGATCGAGTACGCGGCGACCATGGCCCGCGAGCGAGGGTTCGACGTGTGGAAGGTGGCCACTATCGGGCCCTGCGCGGCCCAGCAGGTCAGCAGGCCCAGTGACGGCGAGGCCGGTTCGTGGATGTGGATCACGTCGAACGTGCCGTCGTGCAGCCAGCGCCGTACGCGGGCCGCCGACAGGAAGCCGAAGTTGAGGCGGGCCACCGAACCGTTGTACGGCACCGGGACCGCGCGGCCCGCGGAGACGACGTACGGCGGCAGCGGCGTGTCGTCGTCCGCGGGGGCGAGCACGGACACGTCGTGCCCGAGGCGGATGAGGTGGTCGGCCAGGTCACGGATGTGGAACTGGACGCCGCCGGGCACGTCCCAGGAGTACGGGCAGACGATGCCGATCCTCACGGTGTCTCCTTCCCGGAAGCCCGTACCGCGTCCCCGTTCTCGGGAGCCTTGGCGGGATCCAGGTCGGCGAGCCACAGGCGCTGCAGCATGTGCCAGTCCTCCGGATGGTCGGCGATTCCCGTGGCGAAGGCGTCTGCCAGCGCCTGTGTCATGACAGACGTCTTCTCGGCGCGTGTACCTGACTCGGGTACCGCGATCGGGGGATGCACTCTGCCCCGCATCACAGGGGACTCGTCGTACCAGAGCGTCACGGGAAGCAGCAGCGCGCCGGTCTGCTGGGCGAGGAGGGCCGGTCCGGCGGGCATCCGGGTCTTCTCGCCGAAGAAGTCGACCTCGACGCCGGACGCGGACAGGTCGCGGTCGGCGACCAGGCAGACGAGCCCGCCGTCGCGCAGCCGGCGGGCCAGCGTGCCGAACGCGGAGCCGCCGTTGTGCGGCAGGACCTCCATGCCGAGACCCTCGCGGTAGGCGACGAAACGGTCGTAGAGCGTCTCGGGCTTGAGGCGTTCGGCGACGGTGGTGAAGGGCGTCTCGAGCTTGGTGGTGACCCAGGCCCCGGCCAGGTCCCAGTTGCCCAGGTGCGGCAGGGCGAGTATGACGCCCTTGCCGGCGGCGAGGCCCCCGGTGAGGTGGTGCAGGTCCTGCGGGTCGAAGCCGTGCTTGATCCGGTCCTCGCTCCACGCGGGGAGACGGAACGACTCCATCCAGTAGCGCAGGTACGAACGCATGCCCGCCCGGGACAGCTCCGCGAGGCGCTCGGGGGACGCGTCCGGCACCACGCGCGCGTAGTTGCTCTCCAGCCGCTGGACGCCCTTGCCGCGCTGTTTCCAGGCGAAGTCGGCGATGGTGCGGCCGAGGCGCACGGCCACGGGTTCGGGAAGCTTCTTGACCGTGCTCCAGCCGAGACCGTACAGGGCGTCCGTCAGCCGCTCCTGCGCGTTGCTCACGACGTCGCCTCACTCCCCTGCGAGGCGTTACTCCCGCGCGAGGCGTTCTCGTTCTTGGAGGCGTTCTCGTCCTCGGCGGCGGCGGCCTCGGCGGACTCCGCCTCGGCGGACTCGCGACGCACCGTGACGACCCGCTGGATCAGCGTGACGAGGCTGCCGACGGCGACGATCCACAGGGCGATGGGCAGCAGGTACTGGATGCCCGGCACACCGAACTTGTGCAGGCCCGCGAAACCGGCCGCGACCAGGGAGACCACCAGCCGCTCGGCGCGCTCCACCAGCCCGTTCACGGCGACGGGCAGGCCGATCGACTCTCCCCGCGCCTTGGTGTACGACACGACCTGGCCGCTCGCCAGGCAGAAGATCGAGACCGCGCACAGCACGTTGTCGTCGCCCTGGCCCGCGTACCAGAGGGCGAAGCCGCCGAAGATCGCGCCGTCGGCGACCCGGTCGAGCGTGGAGTCCAGGAAGGCACCCCAGCGGCTGGAGCGGCCCAGCTGGCGGGCCATGTTGCCGTCGACCAGGTCGGAGAACACGAACAGCGTGATCACGACCGTGCCCCAGAAGAACTCGCCCCGGGGGTAGAAGACCAGCGCGCCCGCGACCACTCCGGCGGTGCCGAGGAGCGTGACCGTGTCGGGGCTGACCCCGCGACGGATGAGAAACGCGGCGAACGGTGTGAGAACACGCGTGAAGAAAGCACGCGCGTACTTGTTCAGCATGGCCTTCCCGAGGGTCGGTGGGCCGTGCGGCCCCTGCTGGCCACCGGCGGGCCCATCGTAGCCACGCGGGTGCGTGCGTGACGGCCGGGCACCCGCGGGCCCGTGTCACGTCCTGGCGGCGGCCTGGTCACGCCGTGGTGGCGCGCGCCTGTCACCGAGCCGGAAGCGGCACGATCACGTCCGTCGTATGGACGCACCGTGACGGGAGTGGAAAGCTCGAAGGACCGCGGGCGTCATCGGAGCCGCCATCGCACGCGGATCCGCATGTCCGCGCCCACAGTGACCTCACCGTGCACGGGAGGCAGGATCATGGGCGACAAGGCGAACGCACACCCCGGAGCCGCCGGCAGGGCTACGGCGGCCGACCACCCCGCGTCCGTACGGAATGTGGTGCTGGTCGGCCACTCCGGATCGGGCAAGACGACTCTGGTGGAGGCTCTCGCGCTGACCGCGGGAGCGGTGAACCGGGCGGGCCGTGTGGAGGACGGCGGCACCGTCTCCGACTACGACGAGATCGAGCACCGGCAGCAGCGCTCGGTGCAGCTCTCCCTGGTGCCCGTCGAATGGGACGGCATCAAGATCAACCTTCTGGACACTCCCGGATACGCCGACTTCGTCGGGGAACTCAGGGCCGGTCTGCGAGCGGCGGACGCGGCCCTCTTCGTCGTCTCGGCCTCGGACGGGGTGGACGGCTCGACGCGGATGGTGTGGGAGGAGTGCGCGGCGGTCGGCATGCCGCGCGCCATCGTGATCACCCACCTGGAAGCGGCCCGGGCCGACTTCGACGAGATGACCCGGACCTGTGCCGAGGCCTTCGGCGCGGACGACCCCGATGCCGTGCTGCCGCTGTACCTGCCGCTGCACGGACCGCAGGGGCCGGACGGGCACGCTCCGGTGACGGGCCTGATCGGGCTGCTCTCGCAGAAGCTGTTCGACTACTCCTCCGGCGAGCGCAAGGAGTCCGAACCGGGCTCCGACCAGCTGCCGTTCATCGACGAGGCGCGCAACCGGCTGATCGAGGGGATCATCTCCGAGAGCGAGGACGAGACCCTCATGGACCGCTATCTCGGCGGCGAGACGGTCGACTTCAAGACGCTCGTGGAGGACCTGGAGCGGGCCGTCGCGCGCGGTGTCTTCTTCCCCGTGCTGGCCGCCGCCCCGGCGGCCGACGGCTCACGGCAGGGCCTCGGCACCGTGGAGCTCCTCGAACTGGTCACCGGCGGCTTCCCGACCCCGCTGGAGCACGATGCGCCGACGGTCACCACACCGGACGGAAAGCCCCGCGAGGTCAGGGTCTGCGACCCGGACGGGCCGCTGGTCGCCGAGGTCGTGAAGACGGCCAGCGACCCCTACGTGGGCCGGCTGTCCCTGGTCCGGGTCTTCTCGGGCACCCTGCGTCCCGACGAGACGGTGCACGTCTCCGGGCACGGGCTGGCCGACCGCGGCCACGAGGACCACGACGTGGACGAGCGGATCGGCGCCCTGTCCAGGCCGTTCGGCAAACAGCAGCGCTCCCTGTCGCACTGCATCGCGGGCGACCTGGCGTGCGTGGCGAAACTGAACCGGGCGGAGACCGGCGACACGCTGTCCGCGAAGGACGACCCGCTGCTCATGGAGCCGTGGGAGATGCCCGACCCACTGCTGCCGCTCGCCATCCAGGCGCACAGCAAGCAGGACGAGGACAAGCTCTCCCAGGGCCTCGCCCGACTGGTCGCCGAGGACCCCACCATGCGCCTGGAGCAGAACCAGGACACCCACCAGGTGGTGCTCTGGTGCCTGGGCGAGGCGCACGCCGACGTGGCGCTGGAACGGCTGCGCAGCCGGTACGGCGTCCAGGTCGACGTGGTCCCGCACAAGGTCTCCCTGCGGGAGACGTTCGCGGACAGGTCGGAGGGCCGGGGCCGTCATGTGAAGCAGTCCGGCGGGCACGGGCAGTACGCGATCTGCGAGATCGAGGTGGAACCGCTGCCGGGCGGCTCGGGCATCGAGTTCGTGGACAAGGTCGTCGGCGGTGCCGTGCCGCGGCAGTTCATCCCCTCCGTCGAGAAGGGCGTGCGCGCCCAGGCCGCCAAGGGAGTCGCGGCCGGCTACCCCCTCATCGACGTACGGGTCACGCTGCGCGACGGTAAGGCGCACTCCGTGGACTCCTCGGACGCGGCGTTCCAGACGGCCGGTGCGCTGGCGCTGCGCGAGGCTGCGGCCGACACGAGGATCCACCTCCTGGAGCCGGTCGCCGAGGTGACGGTCCTGGTCGGCGACGACTACGTGGGGCCCGTCATGAGCGACCTGTCCGGGCGGCGCGGCCGCGTCGTGGGCACCGAGCAGGCCGGCGGCGGGCGGACGCTGGTACGGGCCGAGGTGCCGGAGATCGAGATCGGGCGGTACGCCGTCGACCTGCGCTCGATCTCCCACGGCACCGCGCGCTTCAACCGCAGCTACGCACGGCACGAGCCGATGCCGGCGCAGATCGCCGACAAGGTCCGCGAACAGGAGAAGGAGGGCTGACAGTTCGGCGACGAGCCTCCGCCGCTCCGGGCCCGCGTTCGGGCCCGGGGCGCCCGGCGGTTCGGGGGCCGGGCGACGCGTGGTTCGAGGGCCGGGCGACGCGTGGTTCGGAAACGGGTGACCGGGATTCCTGTCAACTGCCTGGGGGAGGACGGCTTTCGGCACCCGATGACGGATGTCGGTGGGTGCGGATACGCTGATCACCTGATCGCGCTGTGGCCCGATCATGCCGCGATCCTGGCGATGACCTGATCAACAGGTGTGCGGAGCACGGAAGTCGGGAAGGCCGCAGAAGCGAACGGTGGCGATGGGGGCGGCGGTGGCGAACGACGGATTCGATTTCTCACCCGGTGCGCAGGTGCCGCTCACGGGCACCGCGGGCCAGACGGCGGCGACCTTCGCGCTGGCGTCCGCGGCCTACCGGGACAGCGAGGTCGCGGAGATCCTCAAGGCCAACAACGAGTGGCACCAGTCCACGGTCAAGACGGGCCGCAAGTGGGCGACGATCTTCCGGCCCAACCTCGGCGAGGCCTTCTCGGTGGCGGTGCGGGACCGCATGCTCGGGGCAGGGCGCAAGTCGCTCATCCAGTCCTTCGGGATGGAGCCGCAGGTGGTCGTCGAGCACTGCCTCGCGGCGAACCGCATCCGCCGCGAGCGGGACAACTGGCTCACGGCGGTGATGGTGCTGTGCGGCCTGCTGTTCCTGCCCGGGCTCCTGCTCTGGCTCCTGGTCTTCCAGATCCGCACGACGGTCGCCAAGCAGGAGAACAAGCGCGTCGGCGCCCTGGGCACCACCCTGCTCGTCGCCATGGGCGCCCTCGCCGTGGTCGCTCTGATCAAGTTGCCATTCGCCGGCTTCTGGATGTGGTACGCACGCGCGTGCCTCGTCATGCCCGTCGTCGGCTGGTTCTGGGCCAAGCAGATCTGCGAGCGCACGGCCGCGGACCTGCGCGACCGCTGGGCGGGCCTGCTGGCCGGCGGTGGCGTGGGCGCGAAGATCCCGGAGGCGGTGCCCGGCAGCCCGAACGAGGGCAAGGCCGAGCAGCTGCGCAAGGAGCTCCACCGGCTCAGCGCGGAGCAGCGGTCCAACCTGGCCTTCTACGCCGGCCCCAAGGGTGTCCTCGGTATGGGGACCCGCTGGGGCAGCTGGCAGCTCGCCGAGGATCTGGTGCCGGCGGACTCCGACAAGGAGATCCACCCGTTCCGCAGCTGGGACGTCATACGGTCCATCCACGACCAGCTGCGCATGCTGGAGCGCGGGCCCCTGAACACCGGTGGCTTCCCGCCCCCGTCGATCAGGCACTGGATCGTCAGCCCGATCGGTGAGGGCGCCGGAGAGGTGTCGCGGCCCGAGAACACGGACGTCGAGGCGTACCAGTTCAAGACCCACGCCATACAGGAGATCTGCAACAAGCAGCAGTTCGGCAGCGGGAACCGGCACTACCTGGGTGTGCAGTGGACCCTCTGGGACGGCCAGTTGATCATCACGATGATGATCACCGTGACCGTGCTGCACCACACGCTGCGCATCGAGGTGACCGGCCATGCGCTGGGGCCGGTGCACGGCCTGTTCACCACCAAGCCGGCGGCCAAGGAGAAGGAAGTCCAGAAGTCGCTCAGGTTCTGGGAGACCCGGAAGGTGAGGCTCCCCCTGGTCGACCCGGACGAGGTCGTGCGACTGACCGCGCGGGCACCGCTGACCTGGTATCCACCGTTGCTGAACTGGCTCGGCGGATCGATGGCGCTGCCCGAGCCCTTCGGACTGCGGCATGCCTGGGCCGACCAGCCGTGGCGGCACCGCTTCATGGCGGACGACGCGCTGCGTGCCGCGACGCCCGTGCTGCGGGTGGTGCACTCGGCGGCGATCAAGGTCCTCGAGGAGAACGGCGTGGACACCGAGAAGTTCGGCGCCCGCTCCTCGTTCCTCAGCACGGCGGTCCAGGACCCGACCCCCAGGAAGGCAGACCTGTACGACGCGTAGAGCGCCCCGTAAGGGGCGCGGGAACTGCGCGACATGCCGCAACGGACCCGCAGCCCACCTGGGACAGAACCCGGCGGACGAGACGGAACAAACCCGTCAGTCTGCCGGCCAGGCCTCCGAAAGCATCTTCCACGTATCGGCGAGAAGCTGCGGCAGCACCTTCGTATGACCGACCACCGGCATGAAGTTGGTGTCCCCGCCCCAGCGGGGCACCACGTGCTGGTGGAGATGCGCGGCGATGCCCGCACCCGCGACCGTGCCCTGGTTCATGCCGATGTTGAACCCGTGCGCGCCGGAGGCGGTACGCAGCGCGGTCATGGCCTGCTTGGTCAGCTCGGCGAGCTCGGCGGTCTCCGGCACCGTGAGGTCCGTGTAGTCGGCGACGTGACGGTAGGGCACGACCATGAGGTGGCCGCCGGTGTACGGGTACAGGTTGAGCACCGCGTACACCTGCTCGCCGCGCTGGATGATCAGACCGTCCTCGTCGGACTTGGCCGGGATCGAGCAGAACGGGCAGCCGTCGTCGGCCCCCGGACCGGTGGGCTTGTTCTCGCCCTGGATGTACGCCATCCGGTGGGGCGTCCACAGGCGCTGGAACGCGTCCTGCGTCCCCACTCCGATCTGCTGCTCCGGCTCACTCGTCATGCTGTGCAGCATATGGCTTCACCCGGACGGAGCGTGTCGAGGCCCCCGGAGCGGTGAGCTCCGGGGGCCTCCCGACGCGTACGGGTCAGACCTGGACGCGGTCCTGCACGACCTGCAGGATCTTGGCGATCGCCTCGTCGATCGGGATGCCGTTCTCCTGGGAGCCGTCGCGGTAGCGGAAGGAGACGGCGCCGTTGGTCATGTCCTCGTCGCCAGCGATGACCATGAAGGGCACCTTCGCCTTCTGGGCGTTGCGGATCTTCTTCTGCATGCGGTCGGAGGAGGAGTCGACCTCGACGCGCAGGCCCGCGGCCTTGGCCTTCTTGGCGAACTCCGCGAGGTACGGCACGTGCGCGTCACCGATCGGGATGCCGACCGCCTGGACCGGCGCGAGCCAGGCCGGGAACGCGCCCGCGTAGTGCTCCAGGAGCACGGCGAAGAACCGCTCGATGGAGCCGAAGAGCGCGCGGTGGATCATGACCGGCTGCTGCTTGGAGCCGTCGGCCGCCGTGTACTCCAGCTGGAACCGCTTGGGCTGCTGGAAGTCGACCTGGATGGTGGACATCTGCCAGGACCGGCCGATCGCGTCCTTCGCCTGGACGGAGATCTTCGGGCCGTAGTACGCGGCGCCGCCGGGGTCGGGCACGAGCGGGAGGCCCTGCTTCTCGGCCGCCTGGCGCAGGGCCTCGGTGGCCTCCTCCCACTCCGCGTCCTCGCCGATGAACTTCGGGGAGTCGTCGCGGGTGGACAGCTCCAGCTCGAAGTCGGTCAGGCCGTAGTCGCGCAGCAGGTCCAGGACGAAGGTGAGCAGTGAGTCCAGCTCGCCCGCCATCTGCTCCTTGGTGCAGTAGATGTGCGAGTCGTCCTGGGTGAAGCCGCGCGCGCGGGTCAGGCCGTGCACGACGCCGGACTTCTCGTAGCGGTACACCGTGCCGAACTCGAACAGCCGGAGCGGCAGTTCGCGGTACGAGCGGCCGCGCGCCTTGAAGATCAGGTTGTGCATGGGGCAGTTCATCGCCTTGAGGCGGTAGTTCTGCCCGTCGAACTCCAGGGGCGGGAACATCGCCTCCCCGTAGTTCGGCAGGTGCCCCGAGGTCACGAAGAGGTTTTCCTTCGCGATGTGCGGGGTGTTCACGAACTCGTAGTTCGCGTCCTCGTGCTTCTGCCGCGAGTAGGTCTCCATCTCACGGCGGACGATCCCGCCCTTGGGGTGGAACACCGCGAGACCCGAGCCGAGCTCCTCGGGGATCGAGAACAGGTCCAGCTCCGCGCCCAGCTTGCGGTGGTCACGCTTCTCGGCCTCGATCAGGAAGTCCAGGTACGCCTTCAGCTCGTCCTTGGACGGCCACGCGGTGCCGTAGATGCGCTGGAGCTGCGGGTTCTTCTCGCTGCCGCGCCAGTAGGCGGCGGCCGACCGCATCAGCTTGAACGCCGGGATGTTCCGGGTGGTGGGCAGGTGCGGACCGCGGCAGAGGTCCTTCCAGCACAGCTCGCCGGTCTTGGCGTCGAGGTTGTCGTAGATGGTGAGCTCGCCGGCGCCGACCTCGGCGTCCGCGCCCTCCGCGGCGTTCGCCGCGTTGCCCTTGAGGCCGATGAGCTCCAGCTTGTACGGCTCGTTCGACAGCTCGGCGCGGGCGTCCTCGTCGGTGGTGACGCGGCGTGCGAAGCGCTGGCCCCGCTTCTGGATCTCCTGCATCTTCTTCTCGACGCGCTTGAGATCCTCGGGGGTGAACGGCTCGGCCACGTCGAAGTCGTAGTAGAAGCCGTCCTTCACAGGCGGCCCGATCCCCAGCTTGGCCTCGGGGAACAGCTCCTGCACCGCCTGCGCCATCACGTGCGCGGTGGAGTGGCGCAGGATGTTCAGGCCGTCCTCGGAGGAGATCTCCACGCTCTCGACGGTCTCGCCGTCCTTCACCTCGTACGCGAGGTCCTTGAGCTCGCCGCCCACGCGGGCCGCGACGATGGTGCGCTCGCCGGAGAAGAGGTCGGCGGCCGTAGTGCCCGTCGTCACCACGCGCTCTTCCCGCTCGGAATCGCGTTGGATGATCACACGGACGTCTGACACCGGTCTCTCCTGCCTGATGGGTGAGCGCGCACGCGTCCGCGTGCGCAGACAGGAATCGTACCGAGCCGGGGGCGCCCTCTGCTAAACGGTTATCCGCAGCGGGCCTCACTCCTCACTGCACGCCTCCTCGAGGAAGGCCATTGTCTCGGCGGTCTCCTGGAGGGATTTCATCAGCCGGTCGCGTTCCGCCTCGTCGACCTGCACGGGGGCGAGCCTGGAGGCGTCGGTGAGCCGCCGGAACCCGCCCCGGCTCTCCAGCCTTCCGTGCACGCGCACGGGCAGCCCGAGGAGGTGGGCGTGGCCCGCTGTCCGGTACGACTCCTCGTCCAACGTCATGCGGACGTGCGGTACGTCGGCCCCGGCGAGGACGCGGAGGCGTACGGTCCCCGCGCCACGAGGGCCCGAGCGGCGCATCCGTACGACGGCTCCGGTCAGGCGCACGGGCACCGAGGGCTCCTCGCGCAGGTAGCGGGCCCCGGCCTCGCGCAGCACGGGCAGGTCGCCCGGGGTGAACTCGACAGGCTCGGCCGGTGCGGCGCATCCCTCGGGGACCCCGGCCGCCGGTGCCCATTCGACCGCGATGCGCGCGCCCTCGGTGCCCCGGACGAGGGTGACGAGGGACTCGGTGAGTTCGTGGCTCACGCCCGCCTCGACGGCGCTGTCGAAGGCGTCCATGCCTCCGGTGGCCCGCTGGTAGTCGACGGCCTCGCGGGCCGCGTACAGCGCGTGGTGAAGGCGTACGGCCAGGGGGCGACCGGTGGCGACGGGCACGAAGGCGGTGAGGCGGCGGCCGTCGGGGGCCGCTCCGACGAGGACGTCCTCCAAGGACGCGGCTGCCGGGCGGCGGTGCCGGGCACCGTAGTAGCCCGCACGGGCGCGCGTGGCGAGGGCGCCGGCGAGCAGGATCTTGCGGGCCGCGGTGCGCAGTTGGTCCTCGACGGCCCAGGGGGCGGCGCCGACGGGTCCGGTGGGGACGTCCCGCCACCAGCGGATCTCGTCGCTGGGGACGGAGAGGGCGAGGAGGATGTCACGGGCGGACGGGGACGCGCTGCGGGACAGCGCGTCGAGCGCCTCGCCGAGCAGGTCGTCACTGTCGGGGAAGGCGCGGCTCTCGGGCACGAGCAGGCTCGTACCGGCGCTGCCGGGCCCTGGTGGCGTCCAGCGGCCGTACCGTCCGGCGGCTCCGCCGCGCCGCTGCCAGCCGTGCCGCTGGAGGAGGGCACCCAGGACCGCCGGATCGACCTGGGACGGCTCGGGCTGCCGCCGGCTCCAGTGCGGGTCGGCCGGGTGGGGCCGGACTGGGCCGGACGGCTCGCTGACGGGGCGGTGCGTCACGGTTTGCCTCCCGTTCCGACCCGCGTCATGATCTCGCAGAGCGCACGGTCGTCGAAAATGCGCGAGGTCGGTATGCGCACGTTGGTCCTGCTCCTGCCCGTTATGCGATGCCCGGCCAGGTTGATCCAGTAGCAGCAGTGCCGCAGGTCCAGGCGGTCGTGGCTGGCGCGCAGCCAGTCGTCCTGGGAGCGCGGCACGAGCATCACGACCAGGATCTTGTGCACCGAGACAGGGGTGCGGGCGAGCTTCGCCAGGTGCTCGTTGTCGAGCGTGAAGGAGAAGGCCGGGCCCGGGGGGTTCGGCGGGATCTGGTACGTGCACTTGAGCTGCACCTTGATGGTGACTTCGTCGTCGACCGTGTGCCCGGGGGCGCTGTGGCTGACGTGCCAGTCGATGCCGTTGTCCGGGAAGGGCTGCGAGAGCGAACAGCCCGCAGCCGCCGCCACGGCGTGCAGATAGCCCACTTGGAGTGTCTCCATGCACGCGGTGGTGGCGAGTGTGCCTCGATAGGGAGCGGTCCGCTGCGACAGCAGCCCGCCTTGTTCGGGCTGCGCGATTGCCACGACAACAGCCTTCCAGAGCGCGTAGTTCCTGACACAGGCCGCTGAACTGCAAAGACCCGTACTTCTGTTGTCTCCTTCCGGCGTATGGCGCAAACAGCCCGGGTATCACCGAATCGGGCAGTGACGGAGCATCAACTGCCGAGGTGAACGAGGAGTTGTGTGCGTATGGCGTACTGGTACGAGGGCCCCCTGGCCGCGTTCGACACGGAGACCACAGGAGTTGACGTCGAGACCGACCGGATCGTGTCGGCGGCCGTCATCGTCCAGGATGCGCCCGGGGCCCGGCCAAGGGTGTCGCGATGGCTGGTGAATCCGGGTGTGCCGGTGCCCGCCGCGGCGACGGCGGTGCACGGACTGACAGATGATCACGTACAGCGCAACGGGCGCTGGCCGTCACCGGTGATGGAGGAGATAGCCAAGGAGCTCGCGGAGCAGGCCGTGCGGGGCCGGCCTCTCGTGGTGATGAACGCTCCCTTCGATCTGACGCTCCTGGACCGGGAGTTGCGCCGCCACCGCGCCTCCTGTCTCGCCCAGTGGTTCGAGTCGTCGCCGCTGCGCGTCCTGGACCCGCGCGTTCTGGACAAGCACCTGGACCGCTACCGCAAGGGCCGCCGCACCCTGACCGACCTGTGCGGGCACTACGGCGTCACTCTGGAGGGCGCGCACGACGCGGCCGCGGACGCGCTCGCCGCGATGGACGTCGTACGGGCGATAGGGCGCCGTTTCGCGGCCCGGCTCGAACGCCTCTCCCCCGCCGAGCTGCACACCCTGCAGGCGGTGTGGCACGCGGCACAGGCGCGCGGCCTGCAGGCGTGGTTCGCGCGCAGCGGTACGGAGGAGGAGGTGGATCCGGCGTGGCCGCTGAGGCCGGATCTGCCGGCGGCGGCCTGAGCGGCCGTGCAGGCCACGCTTCTCGCGGCGAGGCCTCGCAGAACACGACGATGGCGACCCGGCCTGCGCAGTGTGCAGGCACGAGTCGCCATCGGCATCGTGGGCGATACTGGGTTCGAACCAGTGACCTCTTCGGTGTGAACGAAGCGCTCTCCCGCTGAGCTAATCGCCCGGGAACGGACTGAACAATACAGGCCCCCGAGCGTTTGGTTCAAACCGCTTGATGGCCCTTCTCCAGGTAGGCGAGGAGCCCCCGCCTCCCCGCCCGCATCATCAGCGCGTGGTTGGCGCGGAAGACGAGCCGCCCCGGCACGGCGAGCCTCCGCATCAGGGGCTTGGTGACGTGGACCTCCTGGTCGTAGCGGGCGAGGGTGCCGCTCCCGTCGGGCGTGAGCGTCCAGCGCGCCCAGCCGTCCAGGTCACCGGTCATCTCGATCTCCAGCACCCCGGCCGCCGGATCGCGCCTCACCTCCCGGCCGGTGAACCTCAGGTCGTACGGCAGCACGGACCGGATCCGCACCACCCCGGTCGCGTCGTCGAGGCGGGTCACCTCGCGCACCTGGGGCCACCACCGGGGGTAGTCCTCGGCCCGATCGAGCACCTCGTACGCGGTGGCCGGCGGGACGGGCAGGGCCCACAAGGTGCGGAAGCGGTAGTGGCTCCAGTCCATGGTCAGAGTGTGCCCACCGGGAGAGGCTCCCAGCGGTATCCGATGCCTCTGGGCGTTGGATACCTCCCGCACTCGCCGGTCTGGCGCTGCTCGCACCAGGTGCCGTACGAGCAGCGGCTTTGCGACGCACGACGAGTGCGGGAGGTGCTTTATGGGAGGTTCGGAGCGGCCCACACGGTTACTCACCGCCCCCAGCGGAGCGTCACGGCATCCGGCCGCCCACCAGGGCCAGGTTCTGGATCGCCGCCAGCCCGTACAGTGCCGTCGCGTTCGTGGACACCCACGCCGCCTCGCTGCCGGGGACGAGACCCGTCGGGCCCTCGATCTTCTTGGTGGACCAGTCGGTGGACTCCTTGTAGTCCCAGGTGTCGGCGCTGTTGTAGAACTGCCGCCACGCACGGGCCGCCAGCTTGTCGTCCTCGGCCTCGACGGCCGCGTAGGCGTCGAGCCGCGAGTGGCCCTGGAAGAGCAGCAGGGAGCCGAAGTCGGAGCCGTAACGGGCCTTCTGCTCGGCCTTCGTGGCGTTGAAGTAGCGGCAGTAGTCGAGCCACGCCTCCTTGAACTTCGGCATGTCGATCTGGTCGAGCAGTTCGGCGTTGAGCTCGACCAGGCCGAACATCGAGGACAGGTGAGAGACACTCACCACGGCCTTGTCGGCGACGGCGAACTTGCCCGTGTCCAAGTCGTACAGCGCGCTGCCCTGGACGAAGCCGTTGGGCTGGGCGGCGATGGTCTCCATGGTCGACAGGACCCTGGCCTTGGCCTTCTCCCACTTGGGGCCGCGTCGTTCCCACTCCGTGAGCCAGGCCGAGACCAGGCCGCTCCAGTCGGTGCCGAAGCCGATCGAGAGGGCGTTGCGGTCGGGGGTGTAGGGCTCGGTGCGGATCTTGCGGATGGGGTCGAGGACGAGGAACGTCTCGTCGGAGTCGACGTTGGCGTGCATGAGGTCGCCGACGCGTTCGTCGGCGGTGAGGAAGTAGTAGTAGCGGCGGTAGGTGGTGTTGGCGATGCGCTGCTGCTTGGCGCTGTCCGCGTAGTGCTGGACGCCGTGGCGGGTGCCGAGGCCGGCCCATTTGCCGAGGTGGTAGACGTCGACCTCGCCGGTGTGGCGGGTCATGGCCTCGGCGAAGCGGAAGATGTCGGCGCGGCCGGAGCGCATGTACGCGAACCACAGCCACAGGTCGGGTGAGAGTTCGGAGTTGTCCCAGGCGTAGCCGCCGACGTCGTAGCACCACTGGTGCCGGCTCGGGTCGTAGGTGTGCATGATGTCGCCGTAGTCCCAGAAGCCGTACCAGCGGCGCTGCTCCACCTGGTCCTTGTAGTAGGTGAAGAGGAAGTCGAGGTGGTCCTCGATCTTCGCCTTGGCCGTAGTGGAGCGGTCCGGCTCGGAGAACAGCCTGCCGAAGACGCCCGCCTTGATGAGCTGCTTGGGCGGGGCGGCGAGCTGCGGGGGCGTGCGCACGGCCTCGACCTGCTGGGCCATGTCCTCGGCGCCGGGCGTGGACTCGTGAGCCCAGAAGAGGAGTTCGCTGGTGCGGGCGATGCCGTAGGGGGTGCCGAACTCGGGTTCGTAGTCCTCGTAGGTGATGTTGAGGCCTTCGAGCTGTTCGGGGTAGGTGTCCTGGCCCATGCCGTCGTGGTAGAAGCGCAGGTCCATGGGCTGCGCCTCGGGCGACCAGAGCCAGAGGGTGACCTCGGCGGTGTCGGTGTGGGCGCCCCGGATGTCGAGCTGGGCGGGGAACTTCTCCCAGAAGTCCCTGAGGCCGAAGGCGAACCCGCCGCTCGCGCCGCCCACGTATCCGAAGCCGCTCGCCCGCCGGCCACCGCCCGCCCCGATCCAGCCGTGGCCCTTCTTGGTGCGCTTGCGGACGGTGAAGCCGTCGGCGGAGAGCTGCGAGAGGGTGTAGTCGCCCCACTCGGGGATGTACTGGAGCCGGGTGGTGACCCGCTGGTCCCAGGTGGAGGGGTCGGGCAGCTTCCCGCCCTCGAACTGGGCCGTGCGCACGGCCGCTCCCGGATCACGGCGCAGGCCGGTGATGCCCTTGACGGCCTCGCGCAGCAGACCGGTGCCCTCGCCGCCGATGCGGATGTGCCGGTCGTACGCCGCGTCGCGCATCGGCACCTTGAAGCGCACGCCGATACCGCGGATGAAGTCACCGCTCGCCTTGCCGGGCTCCTGGTCGCCGTCGTACGTGATGGTGTGCACCATCCGGAACGACTCGGCGCCCGCGTAGAAGTAGAGCCGCACCGAGAACGGCAGCCAGCCGCGGTCGCCCTTGCGGTGCTTGCCGTCGATGCGGACGACCGCGCGGACGGGGCCCTCCTGCTCGACCTCGACGTCTGCGATGACGCTCTCGAAGCGCTCGTACTTCTCCGCTCCCTGGTCGCCGTCCTCTATCTCGGGCTGGCGCAGGAGCACCAGACGGCCGGTGTGGGCGACCTCGGTGGAGCCCCGCCGGACCGACTTCACGAGGGTGGAGCCGCTCTTGCCGATCTTCGCGGTGATGACTCCGGTCGACACGTCGATGGAGCCGCCGCTCTTGTCGACGGTGACCCTCTTGCCCGGGGCGGCGGGAGTGCCCGCCTTGAGGGTGAGCTTCGCGGAGCCGGCGCCCGCGCCGACCGCGTGGGCGGTCCACTTCAGGGAGCCGTCGGGCCAGTAGCCGGTGGGCCAGGACTGGACGGGGACCTCCTTGCCGTCCGCGTCCGTCAAGGAGAACGACTGGTCCTTGTCGTAGGCGCCCTTGGGCCACGGCACACCCACGGTCGACCCGGGCGCGGCGCCCAGCCCGCCGTCCTCCAGCCAGTCCAGGGTCACCGGGTCCGCGTCCGCCGTCCCTGCCTCGGCTCTGGGGGCGGCCTGCGCGTTCGTGCCGAGTGCCCAGCTGAACTGGGCGGCGGCTCCGGCGACCGCGGCCGCCTTGAGGAGGGACCTGCGGGGGATGGGAGACATCAGAGTTCAGCCTTTCCTTTCCGGGCCGGCAGCTTTTCGTTCATTCGTCAGGGGCATGACAGTGAGACGTACGACGCTCAGGGCGCCGGACTTGTGCGGACACCGTGGATCAGCGGCGCTGGTACCGCTCCTCCACAGCGATGGCCGCCGCCGCGACGGCCCCGAGCACCGGGACCGCCAGCGGCGCGACGAACCAGGCGGAGCCGGCCACCACGGCCAGTCCGCCGACGAGCAGGAAGGATCCGGCGGGGTCGAGCACGGTGCGCCGCCCGGCATCGGCGAGCAGCACCCGCCAGGAGGTGCCGGGTCGCCACACCGCCGCCGCACGCAGCCCGGCGACGGCGAGACCGATCAGCGCGAAGACACCGACGGCACCCACGAGCGGCCCGCCCGGGATCCCGGCCCGTACGGCCTGGACGTCCACCCAGACCGCGGCCGCGGCGGCCCAGCCCAGGAGCCCGGCGAGCCACCCGCCGCGCACGGCCGTCCGGAAGTCGGCCACGAACTCGCGCCAGCCGCCGCCCTCATGGGCGATACTCCGCCGCAGATGCCGCGCCCCGGCGGCGAACGCGGCGGGGTACGTCACGATCGGCAGCGAGGCCAGCGCGATCCACACACCGGTGAGAAGACACTCGGCGAACAGCGCGAACCGTGCAGCAAGCGGGGACTCACCACGTGCCGTTGAGTTCTCGGCCTCGGCCTCGGCCTCGGCCTTGGCCTCGGTGGACGTCTTCGCGGATGCCCGGACCATGGTCAGCTCACCTCAGCCCTTCAGACCGGATGTGGCCATACCGTCGATCAGATACCGCTGGAAGGCGAGGAAGAAGGCGAGGACCGGCAGGAGGGCGACGAGGGACATGGCGATCATGCCGCCGTAGTCGGCCACGCCCTCCTGGTCCACGAACATCTTCAGACCGAGGGAGACCGTGTACTTGTCCGGCTCGTTGAGGTAGATCAGCGGGCCCATGAAGTCGTTCCACGCGTTGATGAAGGTGAAGATCGCGCTGGTGATCAGGGCCGGGCGGCACAGCGGGAGCACGATCGACCAGTAGATGCGCAGGTGCCCGCAGCCGTCGAGGCGGGCCGCCTCGTCGAGCTCCTTGGGCAGGTTGCGCATGAACTGCATCATCAGGAAGACGAAGAACGCCTCCGTGGCCAGGTACTTCGGCAGCAGGAGCGGGGTGTACGTGTTGATCAGTTCCATGTTGCGGAACAACACGTACTGCGGGATCAGCAGCACGTGGTACGGCAGCAGGAGCGTGCCGATCATCAGTGTGAACAGCAGGTTCCGGCCCGCGAACCTGATCCGCGCGAACGCGTACGCCGTCAGCGAGCAGGACACCAGGATCCCGATCACCGAACCGATGGCGAGCGTGAGCGAGTTGACGAAGAAGGTGGAGATCGAGATGTCCGCGATGCCCTCGGTGAGCCGCGTGTAGTTCGAGGTGATCGGGTCGCCCGGGAAGAGGTCCAGGCTGCCGACGACGTCCTCGCTCTTCTTGAACGAGCCGCCGATGACCCAGATCACCGGGTAGAGGATCACCGCGAGGACCGCTAGGGAGCCGATGTGCCAGGCGACGGAACCGGGCAGCCTGCGCCGGAGGCCGCCCGCTCTCGTGGAGGCAGCCGGCGTGATGTCGGTGGCCTGTGCGCTCATCAGGCGCCCTCCTCGTAGTGCACCCAGCGCTTCTGGGACCAGAACAGCACCGCCGTGACCAGGGCGACCGCGACGAGCAGCATCCAGGCCATGGCGGAGGCCAGGCCCATCCGGCTGTTCTCGAAGCCCTGGACGTAGAGGTAGCAGGTGTAGACCATCGAGCCGTCCGCGGGACCACAGGCGTTGCTTCCGGCGCCGCCACCGACGATGTACGCCGAGCTGAAGATCTGGAAGGAGTGAATGGTCTCCAGCAGGACGTTGAAGAAGAGAACCGGGGAAATCATCGGCAGCGTGATGTTCCAGAACCGCCGCAGCTTGCCCGCCCCGTCGACCTCGGCCGCCTCGTACAGCTCACGCGGGACCTGTTTGAGGCCGGCCAGGAAGATCACCATGGGGGCGCCGAACTGCCAGACGGTGAGCGCCACCAGGCTGTAGATGATCATGTCCGGGTCGCCGGTCCAGCCGCCGACGTCCACCCCGAAGAGCTTCTGCGTACGGTCGACGATCGCGTCGTCCGAGAAGATCGCCTTCCAGACGATCGCGATGGAGACGCTCGCCCCGATCAGCGACGGTGCGTAGAAGGCGGCCCGGTAGAAGGCCTGCCCGCGCCGCTTCTGGGCCAGGAGCAGAGCCACCCCGAGGGCCGCGAGCAGCTTCAGCGGCGTACCGACGACCACGTACCACAACGTCACCCGAACCGAGTGCTGCCAGCGCGGATCGCCGAACATCTCGGAGAAGTTGTCGAGGCCGATCCACTTGGGCGCGTCGAAGAGGTTGTAGTCGGTGAAGGCGAAGTAGAGCGAGGCGGCCATCGGGCCCGCTGTCAGCAGCAGGAACCCGGCGATCCACGGAGACATGAAGAGATAGCCGGCCAGGTTCTCCCGGCGCCGCCGCCGCTTGAGGGCGGCGGGGCGCGGGGAGTCCACCGGACCGTGCCGCGGCTCGGAGCCCTTGTCCTTGGACAGGCCCTCCATCGCAGGGGCGTGTGTCACGGTGGTTCCCATCAGCTGCCGAGAGCCGTCTTCGACTCGGTGAAGAACTGCTTGACAGCCTCGTCCACGGAGCGCTTGCCCAGGCCGAGCTCCTCGCCGATGCGCAGGAAGGCGGCCTCACAGATGTCCGCGCCGTTCGGGTGCGGGGTGATGGGCTCCAGGACGCCCGCCTTGACGAGGGACTCCTCGTAGGCGGCGATCGCCTTGTTGACCTCGTCGGTCGGCTTGAACGCGTCGTACTGGGCCTGCGTCGCGGGCACACCGCGGTCGTAGCCCATGATCTTGGCGACCTCGGGGTCGTGCACCATGAAGTCGATGAACTGGGCGACTTCCTTGGGGTGCTGGGTGCGCTTGGAGGCGCTCAGCATGAGGGATCCGAGGTACTGGCCGGTCTTCTTGCCGTCCGTGGTCGGTATGGGAGCCAGGCCGTACTCGCTCTTGCCCTCGGAGGTGTAGCGGACGGTGAAGTTGTCCCAGGTGAACTCGCCGGCGGCGAGTTCCGCTGCGACCGCCGACTTGGGCTTGATCTGGGCGACCTTCTTCGGGTCGGCGTAGAGGCCGTCCTCGACACCCTTCTTCGCCTTCGTCCACCAGTCCTTCAGGTCCGCCTCGGTGAAGCCGAGCCCGTCCTCGGTGAAGAACGCCTTGCCGTTCTGGCGCAGGTAGAGGTCGTAGAGGTACATCACGCCGTACATGCCGCTGTCGCCGGCGCGGCCCGTCTTGTCGCGGATCTTCTTCATCGCCGCGTCGAATTCGTCCCAGGTCCAGCCCTGCTCCGGCTTCACCCCCGCCTTGGTGTAGACGGGCTTGTCGATCACCAGGGCCATAGAGTTGGAACCGACCGGAACGCCGAGGAGTTTGCCGTCGATCTCGCCGAACTTGTCCAGTCCGGCACGGAAGCCGTCCATGGAGAGATTTCCCGCCTTGACCTGCTCGCTGAGGTCGAGCAGTACATTCTTCGCGTCGTATTTGCGAAGGAACCCGATGGCATTCTGGAAGACGTCCGGCGGATTTCCCCCGGAGGCCTGGGTGTTGAACTTCTTCCAGAAGTCGACGTAGGGCTGGAAGTCCGTTTTCACCTTGATCTTCGGGTACTTCTTGTGGAAGAGGGCGATGGTCTTGTTGATTCTCTCCGCCCGGTCATCGGCTCCCCACCACGCGTAACGGATCGTCACCGTCCCGTCCCCCGAACCGCTGTCGCCGCCGCAGGCCGTGGCCGTCGCCCCGAGCCCCGCGACAGCCAGTGAGGCGCCGGCCGCCTTGAGGATAGTTCGCCTCTCAACTTTCCGGTCGTGCTGCATGGTTGAGCCTCCCCGCGACGGTGCGTCCGCCTCATGAATCGTTTCAAGTAAGCGCTTGCTGGCACAAGGTACGGACGCCCTGACGGCACGTCAATGATTCGGACAGGAATTGATGGAAAGCGGAGGGTGCGCGCGCGAGCGCCTCGGGTGTGGTGCGACGGGGATGCGCTGCGGGCGGGCTCGGGAGTGCGCAGGTCGGAGGTCTGTGGCCGGTGGGTCGAACGAGGTTGGAGATGAACGGGGTTTCCGGCGGGTGGAGTTGCGTGGCGGGAAGTCGGCACCTGCGGCGTGGGTGCGGTGCGGGGTTGGGAAGGGAACCGGCGGGGGTCACCCGGAGAAGGAAGGTTGGACTGGCGGTGCGCTTTGGCGGCCAGGAGAGGGTGGGGCGAGGGGTCAGGGGGCGAGGCGCACTCGCCTGGGCGACAAAGGCAGCCGTCGGCACGCTGGTGAGCGTTCGCGGGCCCCGCAGTGGGGCACGCCGCCCAGCAGGGGAACGGTCACGTCACTGCCGGTCGCGAAGCACGGCGAGGTGGTCGACCCCGGAGAAGGGCGAGCCGGACCGAGGGACAGCCCGGAGGTGCGACGGCCAACGAACACGATCGGCAGGTCAGCACGCGGCAGCCGCATCGGGGCCGAGGCAGAGCAGGCACGACCCGAGAGGCACCTGACCGCATGCCTCAGGCCCACGCTCCAGGCCCAGCGCGAGAAGGCGACCGGCTACACCGTTGCCGGTCGTGGATTGCCAGCAAGGTGATCGGCCCGGAAGAGGGCAGGCCCGGCCGAGGAGAGGACCACCCTGGGCCAGATGAGGCCACGACGACCGAAGCCGGAGCCGACACCAGAACAATCACGACCCAAGACGGCCGCTGACGGCTTCAGCGGCCCTTCGGCCACCAGTCGTCCATCGCTCCTCGACCGGCCTTCCCTCGGCCTCCCGATCACCCGGCTACCGGGCGACCAAACGAGCCTCGCGCCCTCGATACCCTGCCAGCTCTCGTATCGCAAACGCGACGACCCGGTCCACGGAAACCGTGGACCGGGTCGCTTGCCGATCATGTGGGCGATACTGGGATCGAACCAGTGACCTCTTCGGTGTGAACGAAGCGCTCTCCCGCTGAGCTAATCGCCCGGGTGCAGGAAGAACATTACCCCATGTCAGGGGATGCCCCGACCAGCACCGGAGTACCACTTGGAGTATCGCTGGACGGCGGCTCGATCACTGGTCCTTGATGTTCCAGGGCATTTCGAAGCCGAACTTCCACACGTAGATGCCGACCAGCACCGCCACGATCACCAAGCCGATCGTCGTCAGGATGATGTTGCGGCGCCGCACCCGGGGGTCGAGGGCCTTCTGCGCGGCCTCGGTCACCTTTCGCTTCGTCCAGCGGAGCACGAGCTGCGCCCAGACGAACTCGGTCGCCCAGATCGCCATACCACCGAAGATCACCACCCAGCCGGGACCGGGCAGCGGGAGCATGATCACGCCCGCCACCACCACCGCGAGTCCCAGGATGAAGACACCCACCTGCCAACTCAGGTGGAGCGCGCGCCGCGCCTTGATGAATTCCGGCGCACGGGACCCGAGAGCCGCCTCCTCGTTCGCCTTCGCATCGGTCTCGCTCTTGGGTGTGCCGGTCATGTCGCTCTTCGCTCCGTCGGCCGCCACGGCGACCTCCCCCGCGTCGTGACTCCCCGTATTCATACGACCAAACCCTACCCGAGAGAAACCGGTCACCGGAATGGCCGTACCGGACGAACGCACCCTCCGCCGGATGAGCTACCAAAAGCTATGCAAAACACGCAGAGGGGTTTACAACGGCACCGTAGGTGGCATGTCGATTTCGCCGACGTGCGAATCCCCGAGCGCACACTGAGCGAAAGGCCCTGGCGCTTATGAACACCACGGTCAGCTGCGAGCTGCACCTGCGCCTCGTTGTGTCGAGCGAGTCCTCACTGCCTGTTCCCGCGGGACTGCGGTATGACACGGCCGATCCCTACGCCGTGCACGCCACCTTTCACACCGGAGCCGAGGAGACCGTCGAGTGGGTGTTCGCCCGCGACCTCCTCGCCGAGGGGCTCCACCGGCCCACCGGCACCGGCGACGTCCGCGTCTGGCCGTCCCGGAGCCACGGTCAGGGCGTCGTCTGCATCGCCCTGAGCTCTCCGGAGGGCGAGGCCCTGCTCGAGGCCCCGGCGCGGGCCCTGGAATCGTTCCTGAAGCGGACGGACGCCGCCGTGCCTCCCGGCACGGAGCACCGGCACTTCGACCTCGATCAGGAGCTCTCGCACATCCTGGCGGAAAGCTAGGGCGAGGCTCCCACACACAAGCTGCCCGGCGCCGTCCACTCGGGGAGACGGCTCGGGCCCGGACAACCGCATAGGGCACGCACCGGCGCCGTCGCCGCGGACCTCCGCACGGCGGTTCCGGTGTGTCCACGCGGTTGCCTTTCCGGTCTCGCGACGGGCGCGTACGGCATGCACGGGGTCACCGTACGTACCGACGTCGCGCACCGATGGCGCGCGGAGGGCCGGTCCGGCTACCGGCCGCCGGTAGCGGTCCGTGTCGAAAGGGACGGGGCCCGGCTCTCGGCGCGGCGGCCATGCCCTTGTCCGGGTCCGGGTCCGGGTCCGGGTCAGGTGAAGCGTTGATGTCGAGGCCGGTGGGAGACGCCCCTGCGGGACGGGGGCGTCTCCCCGCGCTCCCCGCGCACCAGGTGTCTTCCGGACGTCACGGCGCTGCTCCAGGCTCGTCCCGTGCCGGTCGAACGGTCCATCGAGCCATTACCATCGGCCAGCATCGGCGGGCGCCCCGCCCGACCTTCAGGCCAGGGAGCGAAACGTGCTGATCACCCACGACACCCGGTGCGCCCTAGACACCGTGGTGGATCTGGTGAACACCGCGCCGGACGACGACACGACGGCGGACGGGCTCGTGGATGTCCCCGCCCTCGGCGTTTTCGTACGAAAGCACGAGATCAGCGACGTCGGGGCGCTGTCGGAGTTCGACCTCACCGCGGTGCGCAAGGTCCGGGGCCGGTTCGCCGAGGTCTTCGCCGCCTCTGACGCGCGCTCGGCCGCCGGGGTGATCAACGATCTGGTCGCCGCCGCCGGCACCACACCGCGGCTCACCGACCACGACGGCTACGACTGGCACGTGCACTACTTCGCGCCCGGCGCCTCCGTCGCCGACCACCTCGCGGCCGACTGCGGAATGGCGCTCGCCTTCTTCGTGGTCGCCGGGGAGCAGGAGCGGCTGCGCCGCTGTGAGGCACCCGACTGCCGTCGCGCCTTCATCGATCTCTCCCGCAACCGCTCCCGCCGCTACTGCGACAGCCGCACCTGCGGGAACCGCCTCCACGTGGCCGCTTACCGGGCGCGCCGCAAGGAGGCCGCGGGCTGAGGGCTCACGGTCCGCGGCGGCAGGAAATGGCCGACTGGGTGCGCCTGGACTGACGGAGCTTTCGGCGGGTGGCGCCTGGGCTCCGTTTACGGCTCAGAGCATCAGCAGGTCGTGCAGTGATGCCATGAGCAGCAGGCAGCCGATCACCGCTAGGAAGATCATCAGCGGTGGCTGGGAAAGCGCGAAGAGACAACCTCGCCGCTCCTCGGGCGGAGCCGCGGTGTCGCTCTGGGTTGTGTCGAGCATCTCGCGGGCGATGATTGCGCAGCGGACACCCCCACCGCGATCAACACATCCGGAATGACCGGGAGTTCGCCAATATCCTCTTACGTGGGAGCGATCGTGATCGCTTCCGACCTCTCGGCGGATCCACTGTGTCGTTTCAGTCAGGGCCGTTCATCCGCGATCATCCGGACCGCGATGCCGTCATATGCCGTGCTTCTTGAGGATGGCCTCGATGTCACTGAAGTCGTCCCCGGAGTCGGTCGAGCCGGCGGCCCGGGGCGTGGTCGCGGGGCGGGCGGCAGGCCGGGGCCCCTGCCCCAGGGAGGGCGCGGAGGCCGCCGGGGCTATCGCCTCTCGCTGCGCGGCCTGGGCCGCCTTGCGCTCCTTGCGGGTCCCCCCGCCACGCCGCTCCACGGCGCGGGTGGCCGCGAAGAGCAGCCAGGAGGCGCCCAGCACGCCGACACCCGCCCAGGCGGTCGGGCTGAAGGCGGTGTCGGCCAGCCACTGGACGACCCCGGTCATCACCAGGCCGATCGGCACGAGTGAGTACGCGGCGATGCGGGCCGCCCTGAGGAAACGCTTGCGGTAGGCCGTGATCGCGGCGATGCCCAGCCCGGCGGCGGACACGGCGGCACAAACGGTCTCGGCAATCATCCGGTCCTCCATGCGATGCGCGGTCGGGCAGGGTCGGTTCGTCCCTTCCATCCTGCACCGTTCCGCGCCCGGCATGCCACGGTCCGACCGGACCTCAGGGAGATCTCGGGGTCGCCTCGGGGTCGTCTCCACCCCTGGTACCAGGCGCCTCGTACCGGCCAGGGCTGACAGCCCGTTCGCGCCCCACCGCTGGGAGGAGGCGGGAGCCCCGGAACGCGGCCCCCGCCCCTCCCACGCCGCAGCCCCATGCCCCCGGCCCCAGCCCCAGCCCCAGCCCCACGACCGCTGAGCCGTGCGTCCCGGATTGGGCCCGCGACGGCCCGGCTGGGAGACTGAGCCCATGAGCGACTCCTCCCCCGCACGTCCCGCCCCCGTGGTGCTGGACGTCTGGTGTGAACTCCAGTGCCCGGACTGCCGCAGCGCCCTCGACGACATCCGCGCGCTGCGTGCCCGCTACGGCGACCGGCTCGAACCGCGGCTGCGGCACTTCCCGCTGGAGAAGCACAAGCACGCCTTCGCCGCCGCCCAGGCCGCCGAGGAGGCCGCGGAGCAGGGCAAGGCGTGGCCGTACGTGGAGGCCGTGCTGGAGCGGGTCGAGGAGCTGGTCCGCGAGGGCGAGCCCTTCCTGGTGAAGGTGGCCCGTGAACTCGGCCTCGACGCCGAGGAGTTCGACACGGCGCTGATCGACGGCCGGCACATCCTGATCGTCGACGCCGACCAGGCCGAGGGCAAGGCGATCGGCGTGACCGGCACCCCGACGTACGTCATCGGCGGCGAACGCCTCGACGGCGGCAAGAGTCAGGAGGGGCTGCGCGAGCGCATCGAGGAGATCGCCGACCGCCTGCTGGCCGAGGGGACGCCGGCCACGTAGCGCTCAGGGCGCACGAGCCCCGGGCTTCCTCGCGAGGCCCCCACGATCCCGACCACCGGTCGCGCGTACGCCTCAGAGCAGCTCCTTGTACAAGTGGTGTGCCGCCGTCCGGTAACCCAGCGCCTCGTAGAGGCGCTCGGCCGGAGTGTTGCCCGAGAACACGTTGAGCGTCACGCGGTCCTTCCCGCCCATCACGGCCTGCTGCTCGGCCAGGAGCATCAGGGCGCGGCCGTGACCTCGGCCACGGTGCTCCGCGTCGACCTCTATGTCCAGCACGAACGCCGTCTCGGGCCACAGTCCCAGCCAGAGGACACCGACCCGCGTCCCTTCGTGCTCCAGGACGCTGATCAGGGTGTTCTCGGTGGCCGGCCCGTCCGGGAGGTACTTCGCGTGCCCCTCGTCCGTCCTGGTGTACGCCTCGGCGGCCGGCATGCCCTTCTCGATCAGGCTGCGCGCGAACTCCTCGCGCTCGTGTGCGAGCCAGGGCCCGTACTCGGCCTCGGTGATGGGGCGGGCGGCGCTCCCCGCGGGCAGCTCCCGCGGCGTGCCGTCGAGGGGCTTGACCATGTGGCGGCTGCTGGGCAGGTAGCCGAGCGCCGTGGCGAGCCGCAGGGCCGTGTCCGCGTCGCCTGGCACGGACACCTCGACGCGCCGGCACCCCCAGCCCCGTACGACTTCCTCGGCGGCGAGCGCGGCCACCGTGCCACGACCACGCCCGCGGTCCGGCTCGTCGATGTGCAGGTCCTCGATGCGAGCGACGTCCGGACCGAACTCCGGGCGCACGACGAGGCGTATACCGCCCACGGGACGGCTGTTCACGCACACCCGGTAGGTGCGCGAACGCGTTCCGTCCGCGGCGTGCTGAAGCGGCTCGGTCGGCCGCAGGGTGGTGGTCATCACCGGTGTTCTACCCGTACCGCGGCCCTTCGTCATCCGAGAATCGCGCCCGTCGTCCGGCCGTCCTTCGCCGCCACGGATCCTCGCGGCCAGGACCTACGGATCGAGGTCGTTCCCGGCCCGCTCCTGGAAGATCCGCAGCGCCTTGGCCGTCACCGGGCCCGGGGCGCCGGGGAGTCCGCGGGAGTCGACCCGGTGCACGGCCTGCACGTCACGCAGGGTCGACGTCAGGAAGACCTCGTCGGCGCGTTCCAGGACGTCCAGCGGCAGATCCGTCTCGTGGGCGCCCGTCCACTCGGCGGTGAGCGCGCGCGTGATGCCGGCGAGGCAGCCGGAGGCGACCGGCGGGGTGTGGATCTCCCCGTCGAGGACCACGAAGACATTCGAGCCCGTGCCCTCGCACAGCTGCCCGACCGTGTTGGCGAACAGCGCCTCGGACGCGCCCTGTTCGTGAGCGCGAGCCAGCGCGACGACGTTCTCGGCGTACGAGGTGGTCTTCAGGCCCGCCAGGGCACCGCGCTCGTTGCGCGTCCAGGGGACCGTGATCACGGCCGTCGAGTCGGGGCGGCGGGTGGTCTCGCCGAGGGCGACGACGAGGGTGGGGCCGTGGTCGCCGCGGTCGGAGCCGAGCGGGGAGACGCCCCCGGTGTAGGTGATGCGCAGGCGGCCGAGGGCCATGGGGTTGGCGTCCACGACGGCCGCACACGCACGGCGCACCTCGTCGAGGTCGGGTTCCGGCAGCCCGAGGCCGCGCGCCGAGCGGGCCAGCCGGTCGAGGTGACGGGTCAGCGCGAACGGCTGCCCGTCGGTCGCCTTGACGGTCTCGAAGACGCCGTCGCCCACGGTCAGTCCGTGGTCGAGGACGGAGACGCGGGCGGCCTCGATGTCCTGCAGACCACCGTCGAGCCAGATCTTCACGTAACGGTCCTCCCACTCACCTCGTACTCCCCCGACGCTACCGCGAGCAGTCTGGCCGCCTTCAGCTCGGTCTCCCGCCACTCCCCCTCGGGGTCCGACCCCCAGGTGATGCCGGCGCCGGTGCCGAAGCGCAGCACGCCTTCCGCGCGGTCGATCCAGAAGGTGCGGATGCCCACGGCCAGCTCCCCGGTACCCCGGTCCGCGTCCACCCAGCCGATGCCGCCGCAGTAGGGACCGCGCGGTGCCGTCTCCAGGGCGGCGAGGATGCGCAGGGCGCTGGACTTGGGGGCGCCGGTGACGGAGCCGGGCGGGAAGGCGGCGGTCAGCAGTTCGGACCAGCCGGCTCCGTCGCACAGCTCGCCGCGCACGGTGGAGACGAGGTGGACCAGGCCCGGGTGCTTCTCGAGGACGCACAGCTCGGGGACCGTCACCGAACCGGTGGCGCAGACGCGGCCGATATCGTTGCGGACCAGGTCCACGATCATCACGTTCTCGGCGTAGTCCTTCTCCAGGAGGTCCGCCTCCGTGCGGCCGGTGCCCTTGATCGGTCCGGACTCGACGACGCGTCCCTGGCGGCGCAGGAAGAGCTCGGGGGACGCGGTGGCGATCTCCACACCGTGGCCGGGCAGGCGAATCGTTCCTGCATACGGTGCCGGGTTGCCGCGCGCCAGCTGCGCGGTCAACGCGTCCACGTCGGCGTCGGGCGTGACGGGCGCGGACAGGACCCGGCAGAGGTTGGCCTGGTACACCTCGCCGGCAGCGATGTGCTCGCGTATGCGCCGCACACCCCGCGTGTACGCCCCGCGGTCGAGCGACGACGTCCAGTCACCGACACGCGGACCGCGCCACGCCCCCGGCACGGCGGCGGGCACCGGCTCGCGACGTACGTCACTGAAGCGCGCGCACACCAGGCGCCCCTCGTAGTCGGCCGACACGGCCCAGAAGCCGGAGGAGTCAAGGGCCGTTGGATCGCTGGTCACGTCGGCGAGGCCGGTCGCGACAAGGCCGCCGAAGCGGGCGAGAGGAGGCAGGTCGGGCACACAGTCGAGTCTAGGACGGACGCCGCGCGGGCCGCCCTGACCAGGTCCTGGACCGGACGTACCGCAGCACGCTGCACAAACGCGTTTTTGTGCTGGCCCCGGAATCCGCTAGAGTTCAACTCGTCGCCGCGACGCGCAAGCGAAACGGAAACGACAAGCGGACGTAGCTCAGTTGGTAGAGCGCAACCTTGCCAAGGTTGAGGTCGCGAGTTCGAGCCTCGTCGTCCGCTCGAAGGAAACCAGGGGATCTTCCCGAACCCCTGCACTCCTGGTGGAGTGGCCGAGAGGCGAGGCAACGGCCTGCAAAGCCGTCTACACGGGTTCAAATCCCGTCTCCACCTCCAAGGACGATTAGCTCAGCGGGAGAGCGCTTCCCTGACACGGAAGAGGTCACTGGTTCAATCCCAGTATCGTCCACTGGATCTTTCGGCAGGTACGACGAGTACGTACGACAAGATCCGAGCCCGCGCGATTAGCTCAGCGGGAGAGCGCTTCCCTGACACGGAAGAGGTCACTGGTTCAATCCCAGTATCGCGCACGCAGCACCTACGGCCCTCGGGCCGTGGTCCCGAGGACGATTAGCTCAGCGGGAGAGCGCTTCCCTGACACGGAAGAGGTCACTGGTTCAATCCCAGTATCGTCCACACACCGAAGCCCCCGGCCGTCCCGTACGGCCGGGGGCTTCTTCGTGCGCTGCTCGGCTGAGGAGCGGAGCAGCCGCGGAGCTCAGCTGGAGAACAGCATGTGGCCGAAGCTCTTGTGACGGCTGTGGCCGTAGTGACCGCCGTGGTGGCCGCCGTGGCCTCCGTGCGGGGCGCCCCAGGCGGGGGCGGGAGCCGCGGGGTACGCCTGCGGGGCGGCCGGGGGCGGCGGAGCGGGCTGTGACCACTGGGACTCCAGGCGGGTCAGCGACTCCAGCTCGCCGTAGTCGAGAAAGATCCCACGGCAACCGCTGCACTGCTCGATCTGGACGCCGTTGCGGTTGTACGTGTGCATCGGCGCATGGCACTTCGGACACTGCATGGTTTCAGCTCAACTCCTCGCCGGTCGGTGCTGCTTCGCGTATCGCCAGGACAGACACTGCCCGGCTTCGGTCGGTTGCACCCTACTTCGTGGATCCTTGGGGCAACTCAGGCGGGACGGCGGCCATTCGGTCACAGGCGTCGATCACGGCCTGCTGCACCTCGTCCAGAGGCCGGTGCGCCGCCACGGATTTCGCGACCGCCAGGGCCGCCGTCTGCACGGTGAGCGCTCGGGCCGGGACGTCCAGGGCGGGCCAGGGGTCGCCGTCGGGCGGGACCGCCGGACCGCCTTCCTGCTGGTACGCGGTGAGGAACCGGGTCCACTCGTCGGGCGGGAGCAGGCCGCTGGCGTACCAGGCGGCCGGGCGGGCCAGGTCCCACGCCGGTACGCCGACTCCCAGGTCGTCCACGTCGATCAGCCGCCAGGGGCCGGTCCGTGCGGGGTGCCGTACGAGCTGGCCGAGGTGAAGGTCGCCGTGGCACAGGGTCGTGATGTCCGGCATCGGGGCCCCGTCCCTGGCCCAGGCGGGCAGGGTCTCCCACGCGCGCCGGATCGGGGCGGCGGCCGGGTGCGGGCCGGCCGCTTGGAGCCGGGTCATCGCCCGGGCCGCCTTGGCCGGGCCGCGCATGGGAGGAAGGCGGGGCGGCGCGGGCGCCTTGTGCAGGCGGGCGAGGAGGACGGCCGCGTCCTCCCAGGGGGCGTCCTCGGGGGTCTCGGGGTCCACGGGGGTGCCGTAGGGCCAGAACGTCACCAGGCGGCCGTGGAGGTCTGCCGGGGTGGGGTGGAGGGGGGCCAGGAGGATCTCGGGGAGTTCGGTGGCAGTGGCGAGGCGGGGGGAGAGGTCCGCGAGGTTCGTGTCCGGGGCGTGTGCCTTGGCGACGGTGTTTGCGTGTCGTACGACTGTGCCGTCGTCCCGCTGGGCGAGCACGGTGTCGGGGTGGCCGCAGGGTCCGCCTCGGGGGTGTGCGACGACTCGCGTCCTGGCGGTCAGGGTGGGTAGTACGTCTGGTCGTACGTCTGCGGTCACGGGGCTCCCCTGGGCGGCGGACAGCGCTTGGGCTTGAGCGTACGTGGGCTGGGGTGGGGGCTGGTGGGGAGGTGGATGGGTGGGGTGCGGGTGGGTGGGGTGCGGGTGCGAGTGGGGTGCGCGTGGAGGAGGTCGCCCCCGCCGCCCCTACCCGTCCCGTCCCCAGGGGCTCCGCCCCTTCGACCCCGGCCAAGGGGGCTGCGCCCCCTGGAACCCCCCCGCCCTATCGGGGCTCCGCCCCGGACCCCGTTTCGGGGGCCAGCCCCCGGACCCCCGCTCCTCAAAC